>MNWR01000067.1 GCA_001872725.1 Proteobacteria bacterium CG1_02_64_396
TGGAACAACAGATTCTCATCAGCATGGACGGACGGGGCCGGGCGCTGGACAACGTCTTCATCGAACGTTTGTGGCGCACGGTGAAGTACGAAGAGATCTACCTGTACGACCATGCCGATGGGGTGGCGCTGCACCAGGGGCTCGACCGCTACTTCCGGTTTTACAACACCGAGCGCCCCCACAGTGCCCTCGGCGGCAAGCCCCCAGAACAGGTCCATCAAACCCACGGCGGAACCACCCACCGCCACTAACCGTTTACAAATTTTCGCCCCCAAACTGTCCAAGGAGTGGGGTCCACCCCACACCCACGTGTTAAATCGCGGTGGGCGGGGGGTGGTCAGCGCTCTCGACAACTAAGGAAACGCTGATTAAAGGTCTCCTGCCTTGAATCAGCACGCTGCGCCAAAACCAAAAGTAGGCGCCTTGAGGCGGCGATGGTTTTGGCTTGGCTTGCAAAATCAGAAGAGCTTCGGCGACGGGGTCGCCTCCTACTTACGTTCCCGATTTTGGCAGACCATCCCTGGGCTGATCGGAAGCGCCGATTCAATCAGCGCTGCTCTAAATCCCCACCCCACCCAATGCTACATCCCCCTACACCCGCAGCTCCCGCCGATACACCAATGTTTTTCCCCAATAAATCTCTAATCCAACCGCGCCAAGTGTGCCTCGGGCGACTCCTCAACCGCCCTTCCCGCCGCCAAGTCGGCCCGCGTTTCGGCCAGCGCTGCCTCAAGCTCGCACTCGCGCAGGTGGTTGTAGTGCTCGATATCCATGACCACATACCTGCCTTTTCCCCGCACCGAGACAATCGCTTCGGCATGATCGGCCAGAACGGCCTCGATGGCGGAAATACCCCTTGTTTTTAAGTCATTGGCGCTAATTTGCCCCATCACAACCTCCTCTCGGCTTGCAGCATTAATAGGTTAAGCATGCTCTCTAGCGTGCGCTTGTAGATCATGACTTGATGCGAATCGTGCCCCCCCGCCGTTCCCGGGAGAGCGATGCTCCGCCATGGCCGGGGAGGCGACGGAGATCGTCCCTCCAGGCGTCGGGATGAGCGTGCTCGGTCTCGGGTGGATTCCGGGTTCCCTTCGGGCCCCGAAATGACGCGGTCCATGCAGACGATTGGATTTCAAACACAACCAGCTCTCGACTACGCCACCTACACCATACATGCGGAACCTGTCGAACCTCCGCGTCTCATTGCATACATGTAGCCACAAGGCTACTCTGGCGGCATGATCGACATTCGCAAAACCGACCTCTTTTCCCAATGGCTCGACAATCTGGCCGACATCCGCGCGCGGGCGCGGGTGATGGTTCGTATCGAGCGTTTGGCACAGGGCAACCCGGGCGATACCGCGCCGGTCGGCAAAGGTGTTGGCGAACTACGGATCCACCATGGACCCGGCTATCGGGTCTATTACCAGCAACGGGGCAATACCTTGATTGTTCTCTTGGCGGGCGGCGACAAAAGCAGCCAAGGCAAGGACATCAAGACTGCCCTACGTCTTGCGCGCGATCTCGGAGAATCCGAACCATGACGACCCACACAACCCGTTACGACGTAGCCGAACACCTCAGAACCCCCGAGGAGATGGCCGCCTATCTCGAAGCGTGCCTTGAAGAGGCCAACGGGGATGCCGCTTTTATCGCCAAGGCCCTCGGCGACATCGCCCGCGCCAAAGGCATGACCCAGGTTGCGCGGGATGCCGGTCTTTCCCGTGAAAGCCTGTACAAAGCCCTTTCGGGCGACCGCAGTCCCAGCTTCGACACCATCCTTAAGGTGGTTTCCGCCTTGGGATTAAGTCTGCATGTCGAGGTTGGGGCGCATTGATTGAAAAGAATTTTGACCCAGCTCACCGAGAAGGACTCTTCCCCAACGAAAAAAGCCCCCGAATTCGGGGGCTTTTTTGTTTTCATCCACAACCGCCTGCCTTACCCCGCCGCCTTCTTCACCTCGGCGATGGGAATCATGTTCTCGACCTCTTGGCTGATCTTGTAGGCGCAGAACTTGGGGCCGCACATCGAGCAGAATTCGGCCGACTTGTGGGCATCTTCCGGCAGGGTTTCGTCGTGGTATTCACGGGCCCGGTCGGGATCCAGCGAAAGCTCGAATTGCTTGTTCCAGTCGAAGCCGTAGCGGGCACGGGAGAGTTCGTCGTCCCGGTCGCGGGCGTGGGGGCGATGACGGGCGATGTCGGCGGCGTGGGCGGCGATCTTGTAGGCGATGATGCCGTTGCGCACATCCTCGGCGTTGGGCAGCCCCAGATGCTCCTTGGGGGTGACGTAGCAGAGCATCGAGGCGCCGTTCCAACCCGCCACCGCGCCGCCGATGGCCGAAGCGATGTGGTCGTAGCCGGGGGAGATGTCGATCACCAGCGGCCCCAGCACGTAGAAGGGGGCCTCGTGGCAGAGCTCGCGCTCCTTTTCCATGTTCATGGCGATCTGATCGAGCGGCACGTGGCCGGGCCCCTCGATCATCACCTGCACGTTCTTTTCCCAGGCGCGCAGGGTCAGCTCCCCGAGCACCTTGAGCTCGGCGAACTGCGCCTCGTCGGAGGCGTCATGCAGGCAGCCGGGGCGCAGACCGTCGCCCAGCGACAGGGTGACGTCGTACTTGCGGCAGATTTCGAGCAGGTCGTCGAAACGCTCGTACAGGGGGTTCTGGCGGTCGTGGTGTTTCATCCACTGCGCCATCAAGGAACCGCCCCGCGAGACGATCTTGGTGATGCGCGAATGGACCAGCGGTACGAACTCACGCAGCAGACCGCAGTGGACGGTCATGTAATCGACCCCCTGCTGCGCCTGATGCTCGATCACCTCCAGCAGCATATCGGCGGTCAGATCGAGGGGATCGTTGACCATCTCAATCGCTTCGTAGATGGGGACGGTGCCGATGGGAACCGGGGAGTTGTCGATGATCGCCTGGCGGATGGGGCGGATGTTCTTGCCGGTCGACAGATCCATCACCGTGTCGGCGCCGTACTTGATCGAGGTACGCAGCTTGTCGAGCTCCTCCTCGATCCCCGACGAGACCGGGGAGTTGCCGATGTTGGCGTTGACCTTACAGGTGGTGGCGATGCCGATGGCCATCGGACTGATGTTTTTGTGGTTGATGTTGGCGGGGATGACCATGCGGCCCCGCGCCACCTCGCTGCGGACCAACTCGGGATCGAGGTGCTCCTTGGCGGCGACGATGCGCATGGCCTCGGTGATCGTGCCCTGGCGGGCGTGGTACATCTGGGTGACGGTTTTGCCGTCGTCTATGGATGAAGTCGACATGTCGATCTCCTGGGTGTGAAAGGAAGTATCGGCGGGACTCCATGCCCAATGCCGCCCGACGCCATGCCGACAAAAGGCATCGCGCCGGGGCGGCGCTCCTACATGTGTGCTCCCAACTTTTGGATGGGATGTTGTTCCTAAGCCCCGGCAAAACGGGATGGATGAGGGGCGCGGCGAGGGAAGGGGATGCGCAGCGCATCCACCTTTTTCATCCCCGTTGGCATCAACCCCCGAGCTTCTCAGCGGCCCAGCTGCGCGCCACCTCAAGCGCCTTGGGCAGGGCCGCCACATCGGGGCCCCCCGCCTGGGCCAGATCGGGCTTGCCGCCCCCGCGACCGCCCACTTCCGCAGCGACGGTTTTGATCCAATCGCCCGCGCCGATCTTGCCGCTCGCCTCCTTGCCCACGGTGGCAAGCAGCTGCACCTTGTCCTCCAAGGGCAGCGCCATCAACACTGCGGCGTTGGGGCCGAGGCGATTGCGCAGATCCTCAGCGAATTCCTTCAACCCCTTGGGATCGAGCCCCCCGATCTGGGCGGCGAGCACCTTCACCCCACCGATCTCCCGCGTCTGCCCCAACAGCTCGGAGGCCTGAGCGGCGGCTTGAGCCTTCTGCAACACCTTAAGCTGGGCTTCACTCTCTTTCAGGCGGGCTTGCAGTTGCTCCAACCGCTCCTCGACCTGATCGACTCCGCCCTTCAGCGACTGGGCCATGGCGGCAACCTGATCTTCACGCTTGCGCCAATCGCTCAACGCCAACGCCCCCGCCACCGCCTCGATGCGACGCACCCCGGAGGCGATGCCCGCCTCGGAGCGGATGTGCAGCACCCCGATGTCGCCGGTGCGGATCACGTGGGTACCGCCGCACAGCTCCATGGAGTGATCCCCCATGCTCACCACCCGCACCTGCTCGCCGTATTTCTCGCCGAAGAGGGCCATGGCACCGGCAGCGACCGCCTCGTCGGGGGTCATCACCGTGGTCGAAACCGGCACGTTGCTCCAGATGGAGCGGTTGACGATGTCCTCGATCTCGACAAGTTGTTCGCGGGTCACGGCGGCGGGATGGTTGAAGTCGAAGCGTAGCCGACCCGCCTCCACCAGCGACCCGGCCTGCTTGACGTGATCGCCCAGCACCTTGCGCAGAGCGGCATGCAGCAAATGGGTTGCCGAGTGATGCACCGCAGTCATGCGCCGCTGGGTCACATCGACCTGGGCCAGAACCTGTTGGCCAACCTTGATTGCCCCGCTTTGCACCGTCACTTTGTGGGCGATCAGCTCGGCAATCGGCTTGGTCGCGTTTTCGACCGCCACCACGGCTCCGTCGGCGTTCAATGTACCGCTGTCGCCGCTCTGGCCGCCCGATTCGCCGTAGAAGGGGGTCTGATCGAGCAACACGGTACCGCTTTGTCCCTCGGTCAACAGCTCGGTCTGCTCACCCTCGACCAACAACGCCCGAATCGTCCCCACCGCCTGCAAACCGGTGTAGCCGACGAACTCGGTCGCCCCGACCGAGTCGTGCAGATCGTGCCAGACGGCGGCGGTTGCGGTCTGGCCAGAGCCGGCCCAGTGGGCGCGAGAGCGAGCCCGCTGTTCGGCCATGGCGGCTTCGAAACCGGCCATATCCAGCGAAATCCCCTCCCCTTCGACCATGTCGGCGGTCAGGTCGACCGGGAAGCCGTAGGTGTCGTAAAGCTGGAAAACCACCTCGCCCGGCAGCACCTTGCCGCCGTCGAGCTTGGCGATGGCTTGATCGAGCAGCGCCCAACCCCGCTCCAGGGTGGCGAAGAAGCGCTCCTCTTCGGTTTTGACAATCCAGGAGGTCGCGCTCTTCTGCTCGTGCAGCGCCGGGTAGGCACCCCCCATGACGTCGACCACCTGAGAAACCAGCTGGTGCATGAAGGGGGCGCCCAAGCCCAGCAGTTTTCCGTGGCGAATGGCGCGGCGCATGATGCGACGCAGCACATAACCGCGCCCTTCGTTGCTGGGAAGCACCCCGTCACCGATCAAGAAAGTGGCGGCGCGCAGGTGGTCGGCGATGACCCGCAGCGAGACATCCTTCTCGCCATCCTGACCGTACTCGATCCCCGCCAGGGCGGCGGCGGCGTCGATCAGTGGCATGAACAGATCGGTGTGGTAGTTGCTGGTCTGCCCCTGAACCACGGCGGTCAGACGTTCCAGCCCCATCCCGGTGTCGATGGAGGGCTTGGGCAGGGGGGTGAGGGTGCCGTCGGCGGAACGGTCGTACTGCATGAAGACCAAGTTCCAGATCTCGATGACCCGGTCCCCCTCGCCGTTCGGGGTGTCGTCGCCGGGAACCCGGGGACCCTGGTCGAAGTGGATCTCGGAACAGGGGCCGCAGGGGCCGGTGTCGCCTATCGACCAGAAGTTATCGGCGGCACCGCAACGCACGATCCGGTTGGCGGGGACCCCCGCCTTGAGCCAGAGCTGCTCGGCCTCGGTATCGGCGGGGGTGGTCTCATCACCTTCGAAGACAGTGATCCAGAGTTTGTTGACCGGCAGTTTGAGGTCCTGGGTTAAGAAGCCCCAGGCCAGGGCAATCGCCTCATCCTTGAAATAATCGCCGAAGGAGAAGTTGCCCAGCATCTCGAAGAAGGTGTGGTGGCGCGCCGTGCGGCCCACGTTCTCAAGATCGTTGTGCTTACCCCCCGCCCGCACGCACTTCTGCGAACTGGTCGCCCGGGTGTAGGGGCGCCGCTCCCGACCCGTGAAGACATCCTTAAACGGCACCATGCCCGCGTTGGTAAACAGCAACGTCGGATCGCCCATGGGAATCAAGGGGGCCGAAGCGACCGGCTCGTGACCCTGGCGGGCGAAGTAGTCCAGAAAGCGGCGACGAATCTCGTCAGCGTTGAGCATGGGATCCAACCTAGACATGGGAACAGGGGATGCGGTTAGTCGCGATCCTCGGTGATCTTGCGCACCAAGGAAAGGGGAAGTCCAAGGCGTTGCAGCCGGGAAAGATAACGGCGCCGGGCGGCGGGGTCAGCTGGAATTTGGCCCTGACGGGCCACGAAATCGCGGGCGGCCACCTCATCGAGGTGATCCAGGGTCTCGCGGTCGGGGGGATCCTCTCCGGCGCGGCGGCAACGTTCGATGGCCCAAATGCGCCCCTTGTGCTGCCGCTCGGCCTGACGCACCACCGCCTGTTTGAAACGCGCGGCGTCGAGGTAGCCGAGTTCCAGGCACCAGGCCACCGCCGCCTCGGCCTCCTCCTCGCTGGCCCCCTTGGCCAGAAGCTTACCGTGCAACTCGGCAGGGGCGTGCTCCCGAAGGGTCAACATCTTCAGGGCACGCTCCCGCCATGTTTGCAGGTCAAGCGGATTGGAATCGCCCAGCTGGATCAATCGTCGGTTGAGCTGGCGAGGTCGGGAAGGAGGTTACCCAAACCGATCTCGGCCCGGATCTCTTGTTCGAGCCGGTCGAGCAGCTCGGGGTGTTCGAGCAGGTATTGCCGAGCGTTTTCCTTGCCCTGGCCGATCCGCTCCTCACCCACCGAGTACCAGGCCCCCGACTTATTGACCTTTTTGAGCTTAACCCCGATGTCGATGATCTCGGAGGTCTTGGAGACCCCCTCGCCGAAGTAGATGTCGAATTCGGCTTGGGTGAAGGGGGGGGCCATTTTGTTCTTCACCACCTTGACCCGGACCGTGTTGCCGATGGCCTCTTCACCCTTCTTGATCGAACCGGTACGGCGAATATCGAGGCGGATCGAGGCGTAAAACTTCAGGGCATTGCCACCAGTGGTGGTCTCGGGATTGCCGTAAGAGACCCCGATCTTCATACGAATCTGATTGATGAACACCAGCATGGTGTGGCTTTTTGAAATGGTGCCGGTGAGTTTGCGCAGCGCCTGACTCATCAAGCGGGCCTGCAAACCGACGTGGGAATCGCCCATCTCCCCCTCGATTTCGGCCCGAGGCACCAGTGCCGCCACCGAGTCGACCACTACCACGTCGACCGCCGCCGAGCGGACCAACATGTCGGCAATCTCGAGTGCTTCCTCGCCGGTGCCGGGCTGAGAAACCAGAAGCTCGTCGACCTTTACCCCCAGCTTGCGGGCGTAGACGATGTCGAGGGCGTGCTCGGCGTCGATGAAGGCGGCCACCCCCCCCTTCTTTTGGGCCTCGGCAATCGTCTGCAAGGCCAGGGTGGTTTTGCCGGAAGACTCCGGACCATAGATCTCGACAACGCGGCCACGGGGCAGCCCGCCAATTCCCAAGGCCAAATCGAGCGACAGGGAACCGGTCGAGATCACCTCGACATCCTTGGCCAGGGCCCCCTCGCCCATCTTCATGATCGAACCTTTGCCGAACTGCCGTTCGATCTGGGACAGGGCGGCATCCAATGCCTTGCGGCGTTCGGTATCCAACATGGCTTGAGTCCTCTTCGGGTAGGTACAAGGATTGGGGGAGACCCCGATGATAACAAAAGGGGCGCCCAACTTCGGCGCCCCCCTGAACAACGATTGCAGATGCGGATGGCCGACCGCGCGAATCGGTCCCTATTGTTGCAGGAACTCCATCGTGGTGTCGCCCAACTCAATGCGATCCCCGTCTTTAAGCAGTTGCTGGTGATTCTCTTTGAGGGTCTCGCCGTTGATCTTGGGATGAACCGTCCCCTCGTTGTGGGCCAAATAGTACTCGTTGCCCCGCTGGGTAATCACGGCGGCCTGTTTTCCGACAAAGAAACCCTTAACCAAGATGTGGGCGTTTTCGGACTTGCCCAGCACCGTCACCCGGCGGCTGAGTTTGACCTCTTTGCCCGACATCGCCCCGGAGATGATCGCCAACACCGCCGTCTTGGGCTCGGCCGGGCCGATGCCACTCATCGTCGCGTTGGGGGAGGCCCCCTTCGCGGGCTTGCGCGTGTCGAGCAGCATGGTCTTGTCGAGATCGTTTTCACTCTCGTCCTCATCAGAGGGTTTTAGAGCGATGTCTTTCTCGGCAAACACGAAGACATGCTGGCCGACGATGAGCTGATCGCCGTGTTTTAGCGCCGCTTTCTCGATCTTTTTGCGGTTGAGGTAGGTGCCGTTCAGGCTCCCAAGATCCTCAACAATCCAAACATCACCCAGCTTTAGGACTTGGGCGTGATGCCCCGACACCACCTGGTTATCCAGGACGACATCGTTGTCTGCTTTTCGCCCGAACCGGACCGGCCCGCCTTCCAGCGAGATTTCCCGTTCCAGAGCCCCATTCAAGGTCATGAGCAACTTCGGCATGGTTTACTCCCCAACGTCCATCACGGACGCCTTCTCAACCCCGTTGAAACAGCCGCGCAAACCAATCCCGGATCGATTCTAGGATCCCCTGTTGCTTCTGGGGCCCCGTGGTTTCGACCAGGATGACGGTCACATTGTCCTTACCGCCCCGAGCATTGGCCAGATCGATCAGACGCTGGGCCAACGGGGTGAGATCTTCCCCTCCTACCGCGAGAACCTCCCTGATTTCGCTGTCTTCGACCAGATCGGTCAAGCCGTCGGAGCATAACAGAAAGCGATCCCCGGACCGAACCAGTTCCTCCCCGACGCTAACATCCACCTCGGGTTCGATGCCCATGGCACGGGTCACCACATGGCGCATCTCCGACTTGCGCGCCTCGGCCTGGGAGATCAACCCGCGATCAAGTTGCTCCTGAACCAGGGAGTGGTCGCGGGTGAGCTGAATCAACTCACCCCCTCGAAACAGGTAGATCCGGCTATCGCCCAAATGGGCGTACACGGCCCGGTCTTTCTCAAGAAGCAGGGCCACGATGGTGGTGCCCATCCCCTGCTGATTGGGGTTTTGTTGGGCCGACTCGTAGATCGCTTTGTTGGCCAAGTGGATCAAATGAACCATCTGGCGACCGCCGTCGCTGAGCTCCTCGGGTTCGTCCAACCCCAAACCGACCCGATGGTTTTCGGCCAGCTCGGTATAACGCCCCACCACCATCTCCACCGCCATATTAGAGGCGACCTCACCGGCGAGGTGACCCCCCATGCCATCGGCTAGCACGAACAGCCCCAGGCCGTCATTGCTGCGAAAGGCATCTTCGTTGTGCGCCCGTATACGGCCCACATCGGAAAGCCCTAACGAACGATTCATGCATCCCCCTCCGGCGCAGCTTCCGCACTCTTTCTTTGAGCGGCGATTTGGGCCATGCACCGTTTGATGTCGTTGGCCATCTCGGACGCACGTTGGTAGCGATTCTCAACCTTCTTTTCCAGTGCTTTTTTTACAATCGCCTGGGTGCACTGGGGCAACCCGGGACGCAGGGCATCAAGGGTGATCGGCTCCTCGTTGGCGATTTGGTACATCAGGGTCGCCATCGAATCGCCGGAGAAGGGCTTCTTGCCGGTCAACAGTTCGAACAAAACCACCCCGAGCGAGAAGATGTCGGAGCGACCGTCCACGTGTTTGCCCGCCACCTGCTCGGGGCTCATGTACGAGGGGGTCCCCAACACCACGCCGGTCTTGGTTCGGCTCGACGAGGTGATCCGGGCAATGCCGAAGTCGGTCACCTTCACCGTTCCGTCCTTCAAAATCATGATGTTGGCAGGCTTGATGTCGCGATGAACCACCTCGTTTTGGTCGGCATAATCGAGGGCGTCGGCGACGCTGAGCACGATCTTGAGTGCTGCGGCGACCGGCATTCCCTGCTGGTACTTCTTCACCAGTACCGTGATTTCGTGGCCGTCGAGCAGCTCCATGGCGATGTAGGCCAGGTCTTGATCCTCACCCGCATCGAAAATGGTGACGATGTTGGGATGATTGAGGCGACCGGCGGTCTCGGCCTCGCGGAAGAAGCGTTCCTTGACCTCTTTGAGATCCTCGGCCTCGAACTCCTCGGCCAAGCGCATGGTTTTGATCGCCACCTTGCGGTGGATGGTGGGATCCTCGCCGAGGTAGACCACCCCCATCGCCCCCTTGCCGAGCTCCTTCATGATCTCGTAGCGGCCCAAGGTCGGACGGGTCGCGCCGTCCTCACTCAGCACCAATCCACCACCACCGCCGCCACCACCAAGACCGAAGATCATCGTCTCTTCGGCCTGCTTCAGACGTTTGGAGCGGGCCGAGACATCCTTGAAATCGGGCATGGTCTCGAAGATGTGCTCGTAGACCGCCGCCGCCTTGGCAAACTGCCGTTTGCGTTCGAAGTCGAGCCCCAGGTTGTAGAGCTCGTCCTTCACATGACCCACCGGCACTTTACGGAAAGCCGAGAAGGCCATGTCTAGTTGGCCCTGCGCCTGATACGAAAGGCCCAACATCTTGTTGTCTTGTTGGGCGCCGATCTCGGCGATCTCTTTGTGTTTTTCGGTCGAGAAAAACCGTTTGCTGACCAGGATGGTGTAGCCGAAGAAGAGCAAGGATGCGGGGGTGGCGGTTTCAAGCCAGAGGTTCTGGCTCAGGAGCACGAAGAACCCGGTACCGAGCAAGATCACGAACAAGGTCGCGGAGATCGCCGCCCCCATCCCCGCCTTCAGACGAGGTAGGCCAAAGGCGACAAAAATGCCCACCAGCAACCACAGCCCCCATTTGACCATCGCACCCCAATCGGGTCGCACGTTGACCTTGCCCTGGATCAGCGACTCGACCGAATTGGCGATGATGACCATGTTGTCGAGGTTGTCGCCCAGGGGGGTCAGATTGCGGTCGGACAGGCCATTGGCGGTCATCCCCACCAACACCACCCGATCCCGGAAGGTCGACTCCGGCACATCACCCCGCAGCAGATCGGCGTAGGAGATGTGGGTAAAGGCATCCATCTTGCCGAAATAGGGGAAGTAGACCCGGTTGTCGGGAGTCAGGGGGAGGTAGGTGGAATCCATGTAGAGCCCCACCCCCTTTTCGAGGGAGAGGTCCTGGACCGATAGCCCCATATAGGCTGCTGCCAGCGCCACCGAAAAGCTGGGGACGTAGGAACCACCCCAATTGACCGCTACCAGATCGCTGCGGTAGGCGTTGTCGGAATCGAGAACAACATTGAGGTGGCCGGTTTCGAGCACCGTGTTTCCGAACAACTCGATGGGAGGATCGGCCCGCTGCGCCGACCAGTTGGCGCCGATGATGTCGGGGGGAACACTCACATCGCCGATGGCAAGACCGTCCATCCACTGGGGCAACTCACCCCCCTGGGTCGCTTTGGGACTCAGGGCAAAGTACATCGGCAAAACCACATCCCCGGCATCGCTCAGGCTCTTGGCCAACCGTTGGTCATAGTCGATCTTGTTGGACCAATCGGTCACCTTGCCCATGACCGCCTGGGCGGTTTCAGGCTGGACCTGGCCCTCTTGCAAAATGGGGGGAAGCTCCTCGCTTAGCCCTTTTAGGGCCGCCAAACCGGGGTTGCGGTCAGGTTCTGAAAGGAGGATATCGAGGCCAATCACCCGAGGGCGGGCCGACTGGATGCGGTCGATCCCCTCAGCCAATAGGTCGCGGGGCCAAGGCCAGCGCCCCATGCGGGCAATGGAGGGATCGTCGATGGTCACCAGCACCACGTCGTTGGCCTCGTCGACCCCGCTACTGGCGCTGACCGCCGCGTCATAGACGGCGTATTCGACCTTTTCAAGCCCGGTCCAACCCATCATCACCATCAGGGTCAGCCCCAAAAACACCCCGACCCCGACGAACTGGTCGCTCTTCCACCAGCCCTGTGCCATATCCACTCCCCCACCACTTTGAATGGTTCTTGACGGCGTTCCACCGCGAACGCCGGTGTTTTTTCTAGATTGCTTCGATTCTGCGCAAAAACTGGAGGACTGTCATCCAACCCGCTCCTATTCGTTGCGCTCCGATACCCCTTGCCCCAACCAATCGCTCAACCAACCGAAAAACCGGGTCCCAGGGGAACTCGGTGCTGTGCGGATTTCAACCATGTCGGCCTCGGTCCGAGCTAGTAAGCCCATCACAGACAGCACCTCATCCTTACGGCGGGTTTCGAGATTTCCCTCGGCGTTCCAACCCAAGCCGAAACGGTCGAAATTGGCCGACCCCAGGGTGGCCCACTGACCGTCGACCACCATCGCTTTGGCATGCAAAAAGGCCGAGGGCAACTCAAAAATACGCACCCCAGCCCCCATCAGAGCAGCATAGTGACGCCGTCCCGCCTGCCGGGTGGCAAAGTGGTCGACCCGCTCCCCCGGCAACAACAGCCGCACCTCCACCCCCCGGCAAGCCGCCTCGATCAACGCCTTGAGCAAGCGGTGGGTCGGCAGCAGGTAGGGGGTGACCAGGGTAACGTGGTGGCGGGATTCGCGGATCTGCCGTTGCACCGCCCAACGCAAATCGACCGCTTTGCCCCCCACGGTGCGGCGCGGTTCGGTCAGGAGCAAACCCTCGCGCCGGGGAGCCAAAGTGGCGCCGCCCGGTTTGAGCCGGTGCCAATCGTGTTCAAACACCGCCGTCCAATCTGAAACGCGGTGGTCGTCGAGGCAAAAGCCGTAATCCCACCAGGGATTGGGGGCGCCGCACCAGACATCGGCCACCCCAGGACCGCCCGAAAAGAGGGTTTTGCCGTCGACCAACAGGATCTTGCGGTGGTTGCGGTGGACGATCCCTTGCCAGTTGTGCCAACGCAGCGGATACCACTTCATCGGGTTGTAGCGCCGCACCGCCACACCGGCTTGGCGCAAGCGCTCGTCCTCGCGCTGGGGAAGCTCCCGGGCGCCGATGGCATCAAGCAGCAATCGCACCGCCACCCCTCGGGCTGTGGCCTCCATCAAGGCCTGGGCAAACCGATTCCAGACCTCACCCGGGGCCACAAAGTACTGACACAGGTCGACACTCACCTGAGCGCGGCGCACCGCCTCAAGCTGAGCCTCGTACCAAGGACAGAGCTTGGCGGGACCAAACAGGAGCAACCCCACCGCTACCCCGCCCCCACGGAATGGGTGAAACCGGGGCAAATCGGGATGTTTCCTTGAACCGGTTGAAGGCTTGCGTGTACCTTATCGCCCTTTTCCCGAGACGGAATTTTCTGGGATTTTTTCGATTTCACTGCGAGACCCCCTCCATGCTTGACACCATACGTCGCCACTCCCGCTCCTGGATCGCCAAGGGGCTGTTGTACTTCATCGTTCTGACCTTCGCCATCTGGGGCATCGGAGACTACTTCTCGGGACGTAAGGTGCAGGTTGTGGCCACCGTCGGCGACGATCAGATCTCCGACGCCGAATACGAGCAAGCGCTCGACCGGGCGATGAGTTACTACCGCAACCTCTTCCGGGGCAGCTTCACCCCCAAGATGGCGGAACAATTCGGCATTAAGCAAAAGGTGCTCGACGATGTGATCGAGCGGCACCTGGTCACCCAAGAGGCCAACCGCCTGCGTCTGCTGGTCACCCCCGACGAGATCCGCAGCGAGATCATGACGACCTCGGCTTTTGCCAACGAGCAGGGGCAATTCGATCAAACCCGATACACCGCAGTGTTGCACGGAGCCCGCCTCACCCCAACTTCCTACGAGGGGCAGGTCGGCCAAGACATTCAGCGGGCGATTCTGACCGGCGCCATGACCGTCCCCATTTTTGTCGAGGAGATGGTCGAAGCCGCGTATCGCTTCGAGAACGAACAGCGCAAAGCGCTCTACTACACCTTGAACGCGAACGACTTCCGTACCAAGGTCAGTCCCGACCAAGAGACCCTGAAAAAGTGGTTCGATGAACACCAGGACCGCTTCATGACCCAGGAGCAGGCGACTTACACCGCCCTGGTGCTCGATCCGGCGTTGCTCGAAACCCAGGTCGAGGTCAGCGACGACGAGGCGCGCACCTACTACGACAACCACGCCAGCGAATTTCAAAAGGGTGAAGAGCGCCGCACCCGCCACATCCTGATCAAGGCCGACCCCAACGATCAGGCGGCCCAGGATCAGGCGCGGGCGACTCTGGAGCAGGTTAAGGCCGACATCGAGGCGGGCAAAATCACCTTCGAGGATGCCGCCAAAAAGTACGGCCAGGACACCACCTCCAACCAAGGGGGCGATTTGGGCTGGGTCTTCGTCGGCCAGATGGTCCCCCCCTTCGAGGAGGCGACCTACGCCTTGGAGCCTGGCAAGGTCAGCGACATCGTCTCGACCCGTTTCGGATTGCACCTGATCCGGGTCGACGAGATCCACCCCGCCCGCACCCAGGATTTTGTCGAGGTGAAGGGGCAAATTTTGGTCAACGAACGGCATCGCAAGGCGCTCGACAAGGTCTTCGATCTGGCCACCGCCGTCGAGGATGCCATCGCCCAGGGCAACAGTCTGAGCGACGCGGCGGTTTCGGTGGGACTAGCGACGGTCCAGGTCGGCCCGGTTGGTCGTAACGATGTCGCCTCTCCCCCCCAACAATCGCGGGATGTGCTCAACCGCATCTTCACCCTGCAAGCCAACGAGACGACCCACCAGGGGATTGAGGTCGGCGGTGAAAGCTTCGTCTTTGCCCACCTCGATCAAAAAATCGCCCCGCAGCCCAAGCCCTTCGATGAGGTGGCCGACAAGGTGAAACAAGCGGTGATCGACGAGCAGGCGGGGCAGCTGGCCAAAGCGACCGCCGACCGGTTGGTCGAGGCACTGCGGGCGGGTAAGGACTGGCGCCAGGCAATGGCCTCCATCGAAATCAAAGGGCAACCGACCGCCTCCCCCCCCTTCAAACGCAACGGCACCATCGAGGGCGACGGCGACATCCCCGACCAGATCGTCAGCCCCCTCTTTGAAGCCAAGCAGGGGGATGTGCTCGACCCCATCGACGATATGAACGATTGGGTCGTGGCCCAATTGGCCGAGGTGATCGCTCCGAGCACCGATGGTCTGACCGAGAGCGTGCGCGATGACTTGGTCAAGGGGCTGGAGCAGGGGTTGACCGAGGAGCACCACAAGGCCTGGATCGCCTCGTTGCGCAGCCGCATCGGGGTTTCGATCGACGAGGCGGCACTGGCCACCATCAATCCGCGCTGATCGCATTTCAATCCGATCGACTTTGGGGGGATAACGGCGTGGAATCGCCGTTATCCCCATTTTTTTGAATCCCCCACCCGGGCCTCACCGATGGAAACCCACCTTTTGTCGATCTGGATCCTGCTGATTGCCGCCGGCATGGGGGCTGGCGTGGTGGCGGGGCTTCTGGGGCTGGGGGGCGGGGCCATTGTGGTCCCTCTGCTGGTTTTTCTTGCTCCGGCGCTGCACATCCCTCCCCAGTTCGTCATGCCTTCCGCCGTCGCAACCTCGCTGGTGGTGGTGGTTTTTGCCAGCCTGCGCGCCTTGAGCCGTCAATCGCAACGGCGCACCGTGTTGAGCCACGGCTGGCCGCTGTTGCTTGGCGCCATTGTGGGGGCGGCGGTTACCGGATGGTGGCTCCCCCGCCACCCCACCACCCACTGGCTGACCGCCTTCGGCGTTTTCGAAATCTTGATTGCCTGGCACATGGTCCGCGCTCTGCCCCCCCCGTCCCGCGACCGGTGCGCCCTGGCGCTCCCACCTTGGAACAACCTGGTCGGCGCCACCATCGGGTCGATCAGCACCGCCTTCGGCATCGGCGGCGGCTCGCTCACCGTCCCCTACCTGCTGTTGGGGCGAGGGTGGCCGATGCTTCCCAGCGTCACCCTCTCCAACGCAGTCGGCGCCGCCCTGGCTGTGGCGGCGCTACCCGGTTTTCTTACGACCCCCGGACCGGGCTGGGGGATGGTGCTGCCCGAGGTGGCGGCGGCGTTGGTGTTGGGCGCCCTGATCGCCGCCCCCTGGGGGGTGAAACTGGGCAAAAGGCTGCCCGAACAACGTACCCGGCAAATCTTCGCGATAATTCTTGGCGTCATTGGCCTGAGGTTGATCGCCAAGGGGGTGGGACTCGGTTGAACCATAAAAAAAGCGCTCCGAAGAGCGCTTTAAACAACCGGGACGCGTCGGCCACTTACTCGGTGCCAACCTCCTCGTCGGCATAGATGGCGATGCCGTCCTCCTCGTCGACCCCAATCAGGATCCAATCCCTTCCTGCGGCCATGGAAACCGGTTTGATGACCATTTTGTGATCGATCATACGGTTGTTCTGATCGACCATCAGCACATCGCAAAAACCCGAAAGAGAGACCGATTCCCCCTTCGTATGGACCGCCATCTGGCAATCGACCCCGAAATCCTCGAACGCCCCCCCCTCCTCACGCAGCACGTCGGTTTGTACCGAGACGACATCGCCGTCCTTCAAACCGGCAGTGTGGGTGACGAAGACGAACTGAGCCTTGCCCTCCATCTCGGTCAGGAACGAGGTCCGGCCCAGATGCTCGGGGTACTTGAATCCCTCCTGGCCGTGCAGCTTGTGGAACACCGCCAAATTGAGATGAGGCGCCTTCTTGCCCCCGGTAATGTCGCCCGCCACGATGATCTTGGAATACCCCAAAGTTCCGAAGGCCACCGCGCCAAACGTGGCGCCGGCAATCAACATCCCCTTAGGGCGCCACATTTTTTTTTCCTGCATTGTCGATCCCCTCCTCATGATTGATTCGATGGTCGTTCGTGGTCGCATTCAACGCCCATCGGGGAACCTCAAAAAACCGCCTACTTGCCGGTTCTTAGAGTCGGGCGCCGAAAAGCGTGGTTTTCGGCCCCCTTTTGATTGGACTTGGACCCTCCCGGTCCCCAGGGCTTGCCCCAGTTGTTCAAACGCCCCATTCGGCCATCCTGTCGAATGGTCCACCACCGCTGTGTCTAACCCAACCTTTTCACAAATTTCATCCCGCTCGTGCGTCGTCTCAAAGCGCCTGCTTTTGGGTTTTTGGTCCGCACTGGGAATTTCGCTCGGTCGTCCGTATGAACCACTACGGCGCCCCTTCGCGATCATCGGGCAAATTTATGAAAAATCCGGCCTAAGATGCTCTGCACCCTGCGCTCGTCGGGCATCTATCCAGGTTTTTCGAGCAGCCCATCGGGCTTATTCGATCCCGATCTCTTCGTCGGCGTAGAGAGCGATCCCATCCTCTTCGTCGACCCCCACCAGCACCCAGTCTTTGCCGGCCTCCATTGTCACCGGCCGGATCATCATCTTGTGTTCGATGATGCGATGGTTTTGATCGGCCATCAGTACATCGCAAAAACCGCCCAGGGAGACCGCGTCCCCTTGGGTGTGGATTGCCATCTGGCAATCGACCCCGAAATCCTCGAACTGTCCCCCCTCCTCGCGCAGCACGTCGGTTTGCACCGAAACCACATCACCATCCTTGAGTCCGGCGGTGTGGGTGACGAAGACAAACTGCGCTTTGCCCTCCAGCGCGCCGAGAATGTCGCCGCGGCCAATGTGTTCGGGATACTTGAACCCCTCCTGGCCGTGCAGCTTGTGGAACACCGCCAAATTCAGATGGGGGGCCTTTTTTCCGCCGGTGATGTCGCCTGCGACGATCACCTTCGCGTAGCCCAAGGTGGCAACGGCGATGGCCGTTCCCATCGCCGCAGGCAAAACCAACGTTCGAGATACCAAACCAGGCATCGCGTATTCCTCTGGGTGTCTGGTGGTGCGTGTGGTCGTTTACAGGGTGGAAATCGACTCCATTGCCTGATCGGTCAATTTCTTGATTTTGCGCTCCATAGCCCGCTTCATACGGTCGACATCCTCGTGGGACATCCCCGCTTTTTCGAGTTGATCCAAATCCCTGGTGCCATCCAACGCCATCTTGAGTTTCTTGAGAATCAGTTGGAATTCCTTCATATGGGCATCGAAGTTGTCGTCGGCCCGAACCTCGTGTGCGCCAATCGCACCCAACCCATATTGCAGGGGGGCCAGCGCCAAAGCTGCTCCAAGTGTGCATCCCACCAAGAACCGTTTTCCCATCGAAACCATGGTAACCCCTCCTCTTTTATACCGAGCCGAAAGGGCATATTGCCCATCCACAGCACACATGAAACGTGCATGTCGTCCACATTACGAAAATTTCACGCGCCTAGCCATCCCTATCACAAAGGGTCTCAAGCGGCAACGGCTGAAGGTGGAACGCAGAAAGAGGATCAAGCCAGCAGAACAGCAACGATGCCGGTCATGAAGATGCCGTCAAAGGTGCCAGCGCCCCCGATCGATGCGACCGGCGCGCCCATTTTGGGGATGGCCCGCCAGTTGAGCAGGTCGGCGCCGATCAGTACCCCGAAGGTACCGCTGACAAAGGCCAGCGCCGGAGCCGCCTCGGGGGCGATGGCCAGGGCGGTGAGGGCGGCGGCCAGGGGGGCGGCCAAGATCGGCATGGCGATCCCCACCCCCGGCAAGGGACGAGAGAGCCACTTGCTTAAGGCGGTGACCACCGCCGTGCCGAGCAGGGCGTCGAGGAGGTCGATTCTGCCCGAGGTCAAAATCGCCAGCGCCATCACCGTCGGCAACACCGCCCCCCCCACGTTCAGGGCAATCAGGGTGAAGCCGCGGTAGGGGATTTGCCGAAAACGCCAGCGCATCCACGGGGGAAGTGGGGGATGAGGAACCTGCTCGGGGGGAAGACCCTGAATGGTGGTCAGGGGCAGATTGATGGCCGACCCGATGATCGCCAATCCCAGGTAGATCAAGAAAACGGCAGGGGGCAGACCCAACTTTTGTCCGGCGATGGCCAGCAAGTGGGCGGGGATGACAATGAAGACCAACACGAGCAACGCCATGAAAAACAAAGGGTGCATGGTTCTTCTCCTGTCGCCCGGTTCGGCCTCAGTTACTTCGCAAATTCGGTGGGTTGCTCGATGGCGTAAAGGTCGTCGCCGATGGTCTCAAGCTGCCGCTCGACGATGGCCCGCGCATCCATCACCCCCCGATTGAAGAAATAGGGGCCGATCTCGCGGGTGAAGAAATCGAGCAAAAACTCGGCATCGAACTGCCCGATCTCTTGGTTGAGCTCGCGCTCGAAGTAGCCCTGAATCTTGCGGGTGAGGATCTGTTTTTCCTCTTTTGAAAACTCGATGGTGGACATGGAAGCTCCGAAAGATCAGCGGCCCGGCGGCCATTCCAGGTAGTGCACCCCCGCTTCGACATCGAGCCAGGGCAGGTCGTGGGAGGTCCAAATATGGGCCTGCGGCCGCGTCCCCGGGTCTTCGTCCAGGGTCGCCACCCGAACGATGAGATGGGGTAAAGCGGGTCGCTCGGCCACCAGGTGGGATCCGCAGATCGAGCAGAAATAACGCCGTTTGCCCGGCGAGGACTCAAAGGCGCTGAGCCGCTCTTGCCCCTGAATCCAGCGAAAATGCTCCCGCAGCACCCCCGCATTGGTCGCCATTGGGGCGGCGTGGGCCTTTTGGCAGGTGCGGCAATGGCAATGGGCAATCGGCATATCGAATCGGTCGACCTCATAGACGACCGTACCGCACAGGCAGCTGCCTTTCATGGGGGATCCTTTCTGGAATCGTTCGGCGGGGGCGTCTTCGGGAAGATCCGCCAACACATCCACCCCCCCCCGCCTACCGTCAACTTGAAGATGAGGTTCAGATCGAGCCCCGCGCTACGTAGCCCTTTGGCTGTTCACTTGTTGTGGGTGTTTATTGGTTAGGAAGCTCAGGGCAATCGCGCCGAGGGCGGCGCTCCTACCAATGGGGATCCTTTCTGGAATCGTTCGGCGGGGGCGTCTTCGGGAAGATCCGCCAACACATCCACCCCCCCCCGCCTACCGTCAACTTGAAGATGAGGTTCAGATCGAGCCCCGCGCCACGTAGCCCTTTGGCTGTTCACTTGTTGTGGGTGTTTATTGGTTAGGAAGCTCAGGACAATCGCGCCGAGGGCGGCGCTCCTACCAATGGGGATCCTTTCTGGAATCGTTCGGCGGGAGCGTCTTCGGGAAGATCCTCCAACACATCCACCCCCCCCGCCCACCGTCAACTTGAAGATGGGGTTCA
>MNWR01000068.1 GCA_001872725.1 Proteobacteria bacterium CG1_02_64_396
AAGGTGATTGATGGCGAAGATAAGGGCGGCATTTCCGAGGCCGTGAACTGGCAAGGGGGGGGCGGTTTCCGCTATTACAAACTCGCGCCCAGCCTGTTGCGGCAGGATGCTTACGGGCAGTGGGTCATCAACAAGGAATACAACGCGGAGATGCTGGCGCAAGCCTTGTGCAAGCTGGAGGGCTTTACATACTCGCCCAGCGATGCGCATTACTGGATGCACGGGCATTCTACCGAGCGGGATTTTATCTACGTCACCACGGCGAATCTGAACCACGAGCAGTTGCAGGCGTTGAATGATGAGGTGGCGGGAGTTTCCCTCTCCCCCAGCCCCTCTCCCGCAAGCGGGCGAGGGGAGCAGAACGGTGGGACTTTGCTGGTGTTGTGTAATGCTTTCCGTGGGCGGGGCGAGTATCCGAATCTCACTGTGAAGAAGATTCCCAAGCAGGTGCTGTCGCGCTGCGAGTGGGGGCATGATGATTATTCGTTGCAGATTGAGAATTTGCCGAAGGGTATCCCCCACCCTAACCCTCCCCCGGGGGGAGAGGGAACAAAGGCAAAAGGGCGCGGCGTAAATGTGGCGCAGGGCGGGTTGTTTGAGGAAGGCGAGGCATGAGTCAGGGCGAGTTTTTGCTGTATCAAACCGAGGATGCACAGACGCTCATTCAGGTGCGCTTTCAGGAGGGAGGTTTGTGGCTGACCCAGCAGCAACTGGCCGATCTGTTTCAAAGCACGCCACAGAACATCACCCAGCACATTCGCGCCATTTACCAAACCGGGGAGTTACGGGAAGAGGCAACTTGTAAGCCGTACTTACAAGTTCGGCAGGAGCGTGGACGGCAAGTCAGTCGCAGCTTGAAGCATTACAACCTGGAGATGGCGCTGGCGATTGGCTACCGGGTGAAGTCACATCGGGGTACGCAGTTCCGCCGCTGGGCGACGGAACAGTTGCGCGGCTATCTGGAAAAGGGATTTTTGCTGGACGACGAACGTTTCAAGGGTGGTCAGGACAGCGGCTATTTCGAGGAACTGCTGGCGCGTATTCGCGACATTCGTTCTTCGGAAAAGGTGTTCTGGCGCAAGGTGCTGGATATTTACGCCACCAGCATCGACTACGACGCGAACGCGGAAACCACGAAGCAGTTTTTTGCCACGGTGCAAAACAAGACGCATTGGGCGGCGCACGGGCATACCGCCGCCGAATTGATTGCGCAGCGTGCCGATTCACAGGCGCCGAACATGGGACTGACCAGTTGGTCCGGGGTCGGCAAGGGAGCGCCGGTACGCAAGGCGGACGTAGGCATTGCCAAGAATTACCTCAATGCCGAAGAGTTGGAGACGCTCAATCGCATCGTCACGGCCTATATCGAAGTGGCCGAGTTGCAGGCCCGTGCGCAACAGGTCATGACGATGCGGGAATGGTCTGCGGAACTGGACAACTTCCTGCGTTTGACCCGCAAGGAGATCCTGACCCACGCGGGCACGGTTTCCGCCGAGGCGGCGCTGGCCAAAGCGCAGGAAGCCTATGCGCGATATCAGCAGCAGACGCGCAACCTGCCTTCGCGGGTGGAAAAAGATTTTGAGAACGCGATTGCCAAACCGGTGAAACAGCTTGAACAAAGCCGGAAGAGGATTTTGCCGGTTAAAAACAAGGGAGGTACGCATGGCCAAGAGGGCTGAAATCCCCCCCGTCCGTTCCTCGGCAGCGGAGTATTTAACCTTTGCGGCAGCCAGCGGGGGGGATGAAACCAGCGTGGAGATGCGCTACGAGGACGAAAGGGCATCTCTAAAAACCGTCACGAGCGGCCCAGCTGCAAGGCGCACGGAGCGCAGAAACCGAGGCGTACTGGGTGTTACGCTGAGGTTTCGAGCACCGCGCAACGCAGCAGATGGGCCGCGCAGTAGGTTTTTAGAGGTGCCCGAAAACATCTGGTTGACCCAGAAATTGATGGCCACCCTCTACGATGTGACGGTTCCGGCCGTCAGCCAGCACCTCAAACGCATTTTTTCCGACCACGAACTCGATGAAGAGGCAGTTGTTAAGCGTTACTTAACAACTGCGGCGGACGGCAAAACCTACAACACCAAGCGGGAATGCCGCGAAGAGGAGCAGCAGGGATGAGTGCCCGCATCCAACACCATGTGACGGGCCGCCTGTCGCTGCGCCCCCCCCAGGCCGAGTCGTTGGCCCGGCTGGTTCAAGCGTTGCGAGCCGCCCCCGAGATGGCGGCCCACGGTGGCGACGTCAACGCCATTTTGGCCACGCTGAAAGGCTTATTCCCCACCCTGACCGACTTCGAGCGCGACTTCCCCTCGCTCTGCTTCGCCCTGGCCACCGGGGTGGGTAAAACCCGGCTGATGGGGGCCTTCATCACCTACCTGCACTTGGCGCACAACATCCACAACTTCTTCGTCTTGGCCCCCAACCTGACGATCTACAACAAGCTGATCGCCGACTTCACCCCCAACACCCCCAAATACGTCTTCAAAGGGATCGCCGACTTCGCCCAGCAACCGCCGCTGCTGATCACCGGCGACAACTACGCCCAAAACGCCCAGGCGGTGAGGGCCCCCCTGCCGGGGGTCGCCCCCGAGGCCCGCATCAACATCTTCAACATTTCCAAAATCAACACCGAGGTGCGGGGCGGCAAAAGCCCCCGGATCAAGCGGCTTTCGGAATACCTGGGCGACAGCTACTTCGATTACCTGGCGGGACTGCCCGATTTGGTGCTGCTGATGGACGAGTCGCACCGCTACCGGGCCAGCGCCGGAATCCGGGCGATCAACGAACTTCAACCGCTGTTTGGGCTGGAGCTGACCGCCACCCCCTTCGTGGAGGTTGGTAGCGGCAACACCGTCCCCTTCAAAAACGTGGTGATGGACTACCCCCTGGCCCGCGCCCTGGAGGATGGCTTTGTCAAAGAGCCCGCCGTGGTCACCCAGCGGGGTTTCGACGCCAGCGCCCACACCCCGCAGGAGATCGAGAAAATCAAACTCGAAGACGGGGTGCGGCTGCACGAGGCGGCCAAGGTGGAGTTGCTGACCTACGCCCGGGAAAACGAAGTACCGGCGGTGAAACCCTTCATGTTGGTTATTGCCCGCGACACCACCCACGCCGCTCAGCTTCTGGCGTTGATCGAATCGGAGGCTTTTCACGGCGGGCGTTACCGGGGCAAGGCGATTCAGGTCGATTCCAGCAGCAAAGAGGATCAGACCATCGAGCGGCTGCTGCGGGTTGAACACCCCGACGAACCGACCGAAATCGTCATCCACGTCAACATGCTTAAAGAGGGGTGGGACGTCACCAACCTGTACACCATCGTCCCCCTGCGGGCGGCCAAGGCGCGGACGTTGATCGAGCAGTCGATTGGGCGGGGATTGCGCCTGCCCTACGGCAAACGGACCGGGGTGGAGGCGGTGGACCGGCTGAGCATCGTGGCCCACGACAAATTCCAAGAGATCGTCGACGAAGCCAACCGGGGCGATTCGGTCATTCGGCTCAAGCAGTTGATCCTCGATGCCCCGCAAGAAGGGGAGGGGAAGGTTAGCGTTCAGGTTGAGTCGGGGTTGATGACGCAGCTTGGGCTGGCGGCGCCCGTGACTGGATTGGAGGCCGCCGGGGTGGAGTCTGCCGGGGCCGAGGTTGCCGGGCCGCTTGGCCCCGCCAGCGCCCAGCCCCTCTTCAAAACCCCGGAGGAGCGGCAGGCGGCCCAAAGGGTGCTGGAGGTGATCGGGCGTTACGAAACCCGCAGCGACATCGCCCCCACCCGCCAGGCGCTGCTGGGGGCGGGGGTGCAGCAGGCTATTGCACACGAGGTGGCGCAGTTGCTGGCATCGAGCCCTCGCAACCTGCTGGAGGAGGGACCGCCCCTGGATTTGCAGGCGGTGGTGGCCCAAACCACGGCGGTGGTGGTCCAGAAAACCATCGACATTCCCCGCATGGTGGTGCTTCCAACAGGGGAGGTGAGCACCGGCTTTCACCCCTTCACCCTGGATGTGAACGGGCTGCATTTGCAACCGGGGGCGCGGGAGATCGTCATCCAAAACCTGCACACCCACGAACAGACGGTGTTGCCCGTGGGGGTGGGCAGAAGGGAGCAGCGGCTGGAGGACTACATCGTCCATGCCCTGGTCGATTACGACGATATCGACTACTTCAGCCATGCCGATCTGCTCTACGACCTGGCCGGGCAGATGGTGCGGCACCTGCTGGGTTACCTGACGCAGGATGAGGCCCACGGGGTGCTGGGGGGCAGCAGCAAAATCGTGGCCGCCCAGATCCACGCCCAGATGATGGAACACTTCTGGGAGACCGCGACCCGCTACGAGGTGCAGGTCAGCCGAGGTTTCACCGAACTTAAACCCTGCAACTACACGGCGGGGGCGGGGCAGGTGGTGCGGCCCTACCGCGACACGGTGACCGAGGTGGGGCGGATCAAACAGATGTTGTTCGGCGGTTTTGCCCGCTGCCTTTACGACTACCAGAAGTTCGACTCCGACACCGAGCGCCGCTTTGCCGTGATTCTGGAGCGCGACGCCCTGAAGTGGCTGAAACCGGCCAAGGGGCAATTCCAGATTTACTACAAGCTGGGGACGCAGCAGCCGGAGTACATCCCCGACTTTGTGGCCGAAACCCAAACCGCGATTTGGATGGTCGAAACCAAAGCCCGTGTGGACCTCAACACCCAGGAGGTCCAGGCCAAAGCCCAGGCCGCCGCCCAGTGGTGCCGCCACGCCAGCGATTACGCAGCCAGTGCGGGGGGCAAACCGTGGGGTTACCTGCTGATTCCCCACGATGAAATCAACGAATCGCAGCGGCTGAGCGACCTGCGCCGGTTTGCAGTCGCGCCCCTGCCAAACCATAACCCCCCTGCATCCAATGGGCTTGTGGGGCCATGAACAATTTGGGTTAAGGCCGGAGCCCTTTTTCAACCAACCGCCTTGAGGATCGGATCGCCCATGAAATTCGAACGCTTCAAGGCCGGGCAGTGGCAGCCCCGGTACCAATACAAAAGCTTCGAGCCGGTTTTGGTGAACCACGAATGGAGCTGGGAAGATCCCGCCATCAACCTGCTGCTCGAATCGGCCAATCGGGCGCTGGGGGAGCTCAATGCCTTTTCGTTGATTGTCCCCGACATCGATCTGTTCATCGAAATGCACGTGGTCAAAGAGGCGCAAAGCTCCAGCCGGATCGAGGGAACCCAAACCGGCATCGACGAGGCGCTGATGCCCGAAGCGCAAATCCGCCCCGAAAAACGGGACGATTGGCGCGAGGTGCGCAACTACATCGCAGCGGTGAACTCCGCCGTTGCCCAGCTCAAGAACCTGCCCCTCTCCAACCGCCTGCTCCAACAAACCCACGCGGTGCTGATGCAGGGGGTGCGCGGGGAGCGCAAACAGCCGGGGGAGTTTCGCACCAGCCAAAACTGGATCGGCGGCTCCAGCCTGCTGGATGCCGCCTTCATTCCCCCCCACTACGACGGTGTTCCGGCCTTAATGGGCGACCTGGAGCGGTTCTGGCACAACGAGGCCATCGTGGTCCCCCATCTGATTCGGGTGGCCATCAGCCACTACCAGTTCGAGACCATTCATCCCTTTCTGGACGGCAACGGGCGAATCGGACGGTTGATGATCCCCCTGTATTTGGTCAGCCATGGGCTGTTGGCTAAACCGTCGCTGTACCTGTCGGACTTTTTCGAACGCAATCGGGCCAGCTACTACGACGCCCTGATGCAGGTGCGCTCCTCCAACGATCTAATCCACTGGGTGCGGTTTTTTCTGCAAGGGGTGACCGAAACGGCCACCAAGGGGCGGGGGGTGTTCGGGCAGGTGTTGACGCTGCGCACCGGGGTGGAGCAGCAGATTCTGGGGTTGGGCAAACGCGCCCCCAATGCCAAGGCGGCGCTCAACGTGCTGTACCGCCAGCCGATTGTGCAGGCCGCCGACTTGGAACGGCGGCTGGAAATTTCCAAACCGACCGCCAACAACCTGCTGCGCGACCTGCAAGGATTGGGAATCCTCAGCGAAACCACCGGCCAGTTGCGCGACCGGGTGTATGTGTTTGATCGTTACCTTAAGCTCTTCGTTAGTTAAGGGAACATGGTTTAAGTTAACTAGCAGCCCCTCTTGGTTAACGTTGGCGTGGGTGTCGGAAGCGCCGATTCAATAGGTGCTAAAAAGAACAAGAAAACAGAACGGCATTTTCGAGTCCCTTTGTTGGCGCTTTGGTGTAAATCATCCGATGAACCGCTGCGTTCGGGTCGAAATTTGACCCAACCGTGACACGCCCCCGCCCCGCTGGCAGACTTCCCGCCCAATCCCCGTTCTACCCCTCCGCTACGGAGTTTTCATGCCCCTGCAAGGCATCCTGCGCCGGATCCTCACCGCCCGCGTCTACGACGTAGCGCGGCAGACCCCCCTCGATCCCGCCCCGAAACTTTCTGCCCTGCTGGCGCGGGGGGTTTTCCTTAAGCGGGAGGATTTACAACCGGTCTTCTCGTTCAAGCTGCGCGGCGCCTACAACAAGATCGCCCACCTCGATCCCATGGTGCGGGCCCAAGGGGTGATCGCCGCCTCGGCGGGCAACCACGCCCAAGGGGTGGCGCTGTCGGCCAAACATTTCGGCATCCCCGCCGTCATCGTCATGCCCGCGACCACCCCCGCCATCAAGGTCGAGGCGGTGCGGGCCTATGGGGCCGAGGTGGTGCTGTTTGGCGATTCCTACTCCGACGCCGCCGGGTTTGCCGAACAGCTCACCGCCGAGCGGGGGTTGACCTACATCCACCCCTACGACGACAAACTGGTGATTGCCGGACAGGGGACCATCGCCCACGAGATTCTCAATCAGCTTCCCGGCGGCCCCCGCAAGGGGGACACCATCTTCGTGCCGGTGGGGGGTGGGGGGCTCATTGCCGGAATCGCCGCCTTCTTCAAGGCCATCGCCCCCGAGGTGCGCATCATCGGGGTCGAACCGAGCGATGCCGACGCCATGATTCGGTCGGTCGAGGCGGGGGAGCGGGTCACCCTGGAGCGGGTCGGCATCTTTGCCGACGGGGTGGCGGTGAAGCAGGTGGGGGAGCTGACCTTCGAAATCTGCCGCCGTTTTGTCGACGGCTGGGTGCGGGTGTCGACCGATGAAATCGCCAGCGCCATCAAACGTTTGTTCGAAGAAAATCGCTCCATCGCCGAACCGGCGGGGGCGCTGGCGAGCGCCGGGATGGTCCGCTGGGGGCAGCTCCACCCCGAGGAGGAGGGGGATGGCGGGCGTTGGATCAGCCTGGTGTCGGGCGCCAACATGAATTTCGACCGGCTGCGCCATGTGGCGGAGCGGGCCGCCATCGGCGAACAACGCGAGGCGCTGTTGGGGATCACCATTCCCGAGCGGCCCGGCGCCTTTCTTGAGATGGTCGCGGCCCTCGATCAGGCCGCCATCACCGAGTTCAACTACCGGCTGTGCAACCGCGATCAGGCCTATGTGTTTGCCGGGGTTGCGGTCGCCGGCCCCAAGGGGCGCGAGCATCTGCTGGCCCATTTGGCCGGTGAAGGGTTCGAGGCGCTCGACCTGACCGACGACGAGGTGGCCAAGCTGCATTTGCGCCACATGGTCGGGGGGCGTGCGCCCTTCGTCGATCGGGAGCGGTTGGTCCGCTTTCGCTTCCCCGAGCGGCCCGGGGCTTTACGCGAGTTTTTAGAGGCGATCCAGGGGCGGTGGAACATCGCGCTCTTCCACTACCGCAACTTCGGTGCCGATTTTGGCCGGGTGCTGGTGGGGATGGAGGTGCCCGAGGAGGACGAGGAGCACTTCGCCGCCTTCCTGGCCCAGGTCGGCTATGAGTGGAACGACGAGTCGGACAATCGGGGATACAAGCTGTTTTTGTAGGGGCGCCGCCCTCGGCGCGATTGGTCAGCCCGAGGGCGCATCCTCACATGGAGGGAAAGGCGCTGGAATAATCGCGCCGAGGACGGCGCTCCCACAAAAGACCGGGGAGCGTTCTCCCCGTTTCCACAGCCGGAACGAACGATGTGTTTTTCGTAGGAGCGCCGCCCCGGCGCGATGACTTTTGGAGGTCCGCCGTGCCACCTCAAATGCCGCATCCCAAACCGTACTTGGATCAGGAGATCGAACCCTTCGGGGAGATGGGCAAGGAGGCGATCAAGACCGGCCGTCAGGTGGTCCGGCTCGGCGTCGCTTTGCTCTTCATCATCGCGGTCATGGCCTACACCGCCATCCACGCTGGCGGCTTGACCAACAACTGGATTCTCATCATCGCCGCCATGGTGGGTGGCTACATGGCGATGAACATCGGCGCCAACGATGTCGCCAACAACGTCGGTCCCGCCGTCGGTTCCAAGGCGCTGACGATGGGGGGGGCGCTGGTTATTGCCGCCGTCTGCGAGGCGGCGGGGGCGCTGTTGGCCGGGGGCGATGTGGTTTCGACGATCTCTAAGGGGATCATCGACCCGGCCTTGATTCCCAACACCGATACCTTCGTCTACGCGATGTTGGCCTCCCTGTTTGCCGCCGCCATCTGGGTGAACCTGGCGACCTACGTCGGCGCTCCGGTCTCGACCACCCATGCGGTGGTCGGGGGGGTGACTGGGGCGGGGGTCGCCGCCGCAGGTTGGAACGTCATCCATTGGGACACCATGGGGCAGATTGCCCTGAGCTGGGTCGTCTCACCCTTGCTGGGGGGGGCCATCGCCGCCGGGTTTCTGCTCTTCATCAAACGCAAGATCATCTTTCAGCAAGACATGATCGCCGCCGCCCGGCGTTACGTGCCGCCGCTGGTCGCCATCATGGGTGGGGTCTTCGCCGCCTACCTGGCGATGAAGGGGCTCAAAC
Source organism: Proteobacteria bacterium CG1_02_64_396 (assembly GCA_001872725.1). Taxonomy (NCBI): domain Bacteria; kingdom Pseudomonadati; phylum Pseudomonadota; species Proteobacteria bacterium CG1_02_64_396. The sequence goes on from MNWR01000068.1 coordinate 8,842, forward strand.
ACATCTGGAAGGCGCCGGTGTGGGCGCTGTTCGTGTCGGGAATCGGCACCGCCTTTGTGGTGTACTCCTTCGTCAAACCGGCGATCCACCGCAAGGCCAGCCTGCTTGAAAACCGGCGCGAAGAGGTCGCCCGCCTCTTCACCATCCCCCTGGTCTTCGCCGCCGCCCTGCTCTCGTTCGCCCACGGCGCCAACGACGTCGCCAACGCCATCGGTCCCCTGGCCGCCATCGTCAGCGCCCTGAAGGATGGGACGATTGCCACCAAGGTGGGGGTCCCAGGCTGGGTGATGTGGGTCGGCGCCACCGGAATCGCCCTGGGTTTGGCCCTGTACGGCCCCAAGCTGATCAAACGGGTGGGGGAAGAGATCACCGAGCTCGACCGCATCCGCGCCTATTGCATCGCCCTGGCCGCCGCCATCACGGTGCTGATCGCCTCGGCGTTGGGGCTGCCGGTCAGCTCGACCCACATCGCTTTGGGCGGGGTTTTCGGAGTTGGCTTTTTGCGGGAATGGTTGATGGCCAAGGACCACCAACGGCAGATCGACCTGGCCGCCGCCGGGGGCCCTCCCGAGGGGATCGATCCGGGGCTATGGCGGGCGGCGATTGCCGCAGGCGATCTCGACACCCTGGATCACCTGCGCGAGGGGCAGCCGCTGTCTAAAAACGAGCGCAAGGCAATCAAAAGGGTGCGCAAGCGGGCGCTGGTCCGCCGCGCGAGCACCTGAAGATGATCGTCGCCGCTTGGCTGGTGACGGTGCCGGTGGCGGCGCTGCTCGCGGCGTGGATCTTCTTCTCGATCAAGGGGATGATGCTGCCGTAATGCGGTTGATCTTGATGCAACGAACAAGGGCGCCTTTCGGCGCCCTTTTTTGTTGGGGGAGTCCCCTTCACACCCCGAGCAGGCTGCGTAGTCGGGGAACGTTGGCCCGGCTCACCGGGATCTCGTGATCGCAGTTCCCGGCGATGGAGATCGCCAGTTGGTCGTCGTTGCGCCGCACCGCGCTGGCGTGGGCAAGGTTGACGATGTAGCTGCGATGCACCCGAACGAAGCGCTCCTTGGGCAGCCGCGATTCGAGCTGACTGAGCGAGAGGTTGCAGAAGTAGTGTTTGCCGCCGGAGCAGACCTCGGTGTAATGGCCGTCGGCCCGCAAAAACCCCACCTCTTCGATGTCGAGCAGGGCGATGCGCCCCTGCAGCGAGACCGGCAATTTGTAGAGGTCGCGGCTGGGCGTGGTGTTGTCCCCCTCCTGAGCGGGACGCCCCTGGGCGGGGGCGCCTTGAGATGTCAGGTGGGTGATGTCGTACAGCATCAGACAGTACCCGTGGGTTCCCCCCCCGTCGGCCATGTGCACGACGCGCAACTGCAACACCCGCTCGGGCATGTTGATCAGCATCGAGGCGTAGCCCGACGCCCCCCCCTCCCGGCACTCGTGCAACAACCAATCGATCTTGCCCCGCGATTGGGGGGGGTGGGTCGATTGGATCGGCTGTCCCAGGGTCTGCTTCAGGTGGTCCTCGCCGAAGAGGGCCGCCGCCTCGCCGCTGTAGCTCACCACCCGATGTTCGGGGTCGAGCATAACGATGCCGATCGGCAGTCGGTTGAGGATGTATTGAGGATCTCGCATCACCTTTTCCCGCGTTGTACCCACTGCGTTCGTACCGCTCGTGCAGTTCAGGAAGCCATTCCCGCCATTCGCGCAGCGATGCCGCAACTCGCGATTTTGCCGTTCCAGTTGGGGTTTGAGCCCCATAACGTAACCGCCGGTAAGCCTATTCGGGCCGGGTCGACGATGCACCTTCGGTCTTATGTCGAGGGGGTCGGGCGGCTCAACCCGACCTGACGAAAAGGTCGGGTTCAAGCATGGGGAGGAAAGGCGTGGAAAAAATCATCTTCACCTTCATCGAACGGTGCGTCGCCTGCAAGGGGTGCGAGATCGCCTGCGCGGTCGAGCACTCCCAGGCCAAGAACCTCTTCGCCGCCATCCATGAGACCCCACCCCCCCGTTCGCGGGTGAAGGTGGGGTCGGCGGGGGCGTATACCTATCCGGCGCGGTGCCAGCATTGCCGGGAGGCGGCCTGCATCGCCGCCTGCCCCATGGGGGCGATGACCCGCAATCCCACCACCGACGCGGTCTTCGTCGATGGAGACAAATGCATCGGGTGTTGGATGTGTGTGACGGTTTGCCCCTTCGGCGGCGTTAGCGCCGACCCGGTGGGGCACAAGGCCCAGAAGTGCGATTTGTGCCCCGACCGCACCACTCAAGGGGGGGACCCGGCCTGCGTCGCCGCCTGCCCGACCCGGGCGCTGTGGTTCGCTACCCCCGAGCAGATGGCGGCGTTGCGGCGCGACGAAACGACCCGGGCGGTGGTGGGGGATGTGGGGCCGCAGGTCGCCGCTTCGATTTCACTTTGGAGAACACTGAAGGGGGAGGTATCCGCATGAAGCCCGTCTCGATTCCGGTGGTTGAACGCTCGCTCCTCGATGTCGCCCACAGCCGGGGGTTCGACACCGCCCGCGAGCGCTTGGCGGTGATGTCGCCGCAATGCGGCTTCGGCGAACTGGGTACCTGCTGCCGCACCTGCTACATGGGTCCGTGCCGCATCGATCCGTTCGGCAATGGCCCCAGCGAGGGGATTTGCGGACTGAACGCCGATGCCATGGTCGCCCGCAATCTGCTGCGCGAAACCGTCGGTGGGGCGGCATCCCACGTGGGGCACGCCCGCCATCTGGTGCTGACCCTGCGCAACGCCCTGGACGGCAAGGCCCCCTACAGCATCAAGAGTGAGGCCAAGGTGCTGGCGCTGGCCAAGACCTTCGGGGTTCAGACCGAGGGGCGGGCGGTGCACGACGTTTGCCGCGACCTGGTCAACATCGCCCTGGAGGACTTCGGACGCCAGGACGACGAGCCCAACAACTGGTTGAGCAAGCGGGCCCCGGCGCAAGAACAAGAGCTCTGGAAAAACCTGGGGTTGATGTACTCCAACCCCCACAACGAGATCGAAACGGCGATGCACGCCACCTCGATGGGCAACGACGCCGACCCGGTCACCCTGATGATGCGGGTGCTCAAGATGAGCCTGGTCGACGGCTGGACCGGCCTGACCCTGTGCACCGACATTCAAGACATCCTCTTTGGCATCCCCGAGGTGGCGGTCACCGAGGCCTCGGTGGGGGTACTTGAGGAGCGCAGCGTCAACATCGCCGCCCACGGCCACAACCCGGTCCTCTCCGAGAAGATTCTGGAGTGGGCCGACAAGATGCAGGGCGAGGCGGTCGCGGCGGGGGCCGAGGGGATCAACGTGGTCGGGGTTTGCTGCACCGGCAACGAGCTGGGGATGCGCCATGGGGTGAAACTGGCGGCCCACAACTCCCAGACCGAGCTGATCCTGACCACCGGCGCGGTCGATGCCATGGTGGTCGACATTCAGTGCATCTGGCCCCAGTTGGCCCAGGTCGCCAAGTGTTTCGACACCGCCTTCATCACCACCGACGAGATGGTGCACATCCCCGATGCGCGCCACATCCCCTTCGAGCCGGTCCACGCCGACGAAAGCGCCCAAGAGATCATCCGTACCGCCATCGCCTGCTTCAAAAAGCGGCAAGGCAAGCCGGTCGACATTCCGCAGCACAAGTCCACCGCCATCGCCGGGCTCTCGGTGGAGGCGATTGTCGACATCCTGTCGAAGGTCGATCCCGCCGATCCCCTCAAGCCGGTCATCGACAACGTCGCCAATGGCAACATCCACGGCTTCGCCGGGGTGGTGGGGTGCTCCAGCATTAAATTTCGGGACGGCGCCATGACCGAAGAGATGGTCAAGGCGCTGCTGGCCCAGAATGTTTTGGTCTGCACCACCGGCTGCACCGCCCACATCTGCGGTCAGGCGGGGCTGCTGACCGGCGAGGCGACCCTGAAATACGCCGGCGACGGCCTCAAGGCGGTGCTGACGGCGCTGGGGGAGGCGGCGGGGCTCGGCGGTCCGCTGCCGCCGGTCTGGCACATGGGTTCGTGCGTCGACAACTCCCGCATCGTCGATCTGCTCGGGGCGGTGGCGGCGCGGCTCGGGGTTAAGGTGGGGCAGTTGCCCGCCGTCGGTTCGGCCCCGGAGCTGGTGCAAGAAAAGGCGGTCTCGATTGGCGGCTCGTTCCTCGGCCTGGGGGTTTCGTGCCACATCGCCCCAGCGCCCCGAATTCTCGGTGCCCCCATGGTGACCCAACTGCTGACCAAGGATCTGCAAGGGATCACCGGCGCCGTGGTTCGGGTCGAGCTGGAGGCGCACAAGGCGGCCGATTGGATGGTCGCCCACATCGGCGAAAAGCGGACCGCTTTAGGGCTCGGCTGATGAACATCGTCATCGTCGGCAACGGACCGGCCGCCATCGCCGCCGTCGAGGCGATTCGGGGGCAGGGGCGGGAAGACTCCATCGTCATGGTTTCGAAGGAGGACAGCCCCTTCTACTCCCCTTGCCCGCTGGCCGAATACGTGGAGGGGAGCGTCCCACGCGGGCGTCTGTTCTTGCGCCCGGAGGGGTTCTACCGCGATCTGAAGGTTCAAACCCTGTTTGGACGGGCCGCCACCGCCCTCAATCCCGAGTCGCGCCGGGTGACGGTGGGGATCGGTGAGGCGGCGACCGAGCTGCCCTACGACCGGCTGCTCATCGCCACCGGCGCCAAGGCGGTGTTGCCCCCCATCCCCGGCCTTGCATGGGGAGAGGGGGTGGTGGCGCTCAAAACCCTGGGGGACGCCGAGGCGATCCTGGCTCGGATCGAGGGGGTGGCCCCTGCCCGCCGGGCGGTGGTGATCGGCTCGGGTTTCATTGGGCTGGAGGCGGCCCAGGCGCTGATTCGCCGGGGGCTTGAGGTCACCGTGATCGAGGCGTTGGAGCAGGTGTTGCCCCAAATGCTCGATGCTGAGGTGGCGGCCAAGGTCGAGGCGCGACTGCGCACCCATGGCATCGATGTGCGGGTGGGCGCCCCCGTCGAGGCGGTGCTTCATGGTCCCGAGGGTGTAAGCGCGGTGCGGGCGGGGGGGAGCGCAATCGACTGCGATCTGGTGGTCTGCGCCGCCGGGGTCCGTCCCGACCTGGGTTGGCTGGCTGGCAGCGGGCTTGAAACCGCGATCGGGGTACGGGTCGATGAGCGGATGGCGACCAACCTGCCCGACGTGTTTGCCGCGGGCGACATCATTGAAACCCTCGATACCCAGGGGGCGCGACGGGTGCTCGGCAACTGGCCCAATGCGGTCAACGGCGGGCGCATCGCCGGGCTGAACATGATCGGGGCCGAGCGGCGCTATCGCGGCCTGGACGCCATCAACGTGGTGCGCATTTTCGACCTGCCGGTCGCCTCTTTTGGCAGTCGAACCGGGGAGCGTACCGTCACCTGGGAGGGTGGTGGGCATGTGCGCCGGTTGGTCCTGAACGACGGACGGATCGTCGGGGGGCAGTTCTTCGGCGATGTGAACGAGGCCGGGCTCTACCTTGAGATGATGAACAAAGGGGTCGAGGCGACCCCCTTCGAGCGGGATCTGCTCACCCCCCGCTTCGGCATGGGCCACCTGCTCCCCCGCCCGCCTCGCCCGACTTGGTCGTCCAGTGGTTCGACAGCGCTCCTGAACGACTCGTCCAGATGAGCTGAATCTGCCGAAGTTTTGGTGGGCCACGCTCCGGCGTGGCCAAGGACTCGAACGGTAGAGGTTGGGCCGTCGCTCGCATTGCCCGGAGGACCGGGCTCCTACAGCCGGTCGGAAACGCTTGGGGGGGTGGCAGGAGCCCGGTCTCCGGGCGACCCAGCCGCAACGTCGTTCAAAACACGCCGACTTTGTCGGATCAAGCCAAGGAGGATCGCCGTATGAAAATCGCCGTTGTGGGCAAAGGGGGGGTCGGCAAAACCACCCTGACCAGTCTGCTGGCCTGCCACTACGCGGGTTTGGGGCGCCCGGTGCTGGCCATCGACGCCGATCCCTCCCCCTGTTTGGGTCCGGCGCTTGGGTTCCCCGCCGACAAATTGCTGGCCCTCGCTCCGATTGCCGAGATGCAGTCGCTCATCGACGAGCGCACCGGGGCGAACGCGGCGGGCAACTTTTTCAAGCTCAACCCCCGGGTCGCCGATCTGCCCGACCGGTTTTCTCAAGTGCACGAGGGGATCCGCCTGCTGCTGCTCGGCGCGGTCCAGCAGGGGGGGGCGGGGTGCATCTGCCCGGCGAGCACCATGCTCAAACAGTTGGTTCGCCATGTGTTGCTGGCTCGGGACGAGGTGGTGTTGCTCGATCTCTACGCCGGGGTCGAGCATCTCGGGCGGGGGACCGCCGAGGCGGTCGATGTGATGGTGGCGGTGGCCGAGCCGACCCACCGCAGCATGCGCACCGTGGCGCAGATCAAGGTGCTGGCCGCCGACATCGGGGTCACCCATCTGGTGTTGGTCGGCAACAAGGCGACGAGCCCACAAGACCAAGCCTTCTTCGCCGAACACACCCCCGACATCCCGGTGATCGGCTGCCTGAACACCTCCAGCCTGGCCATGACCGCCGACCGCACCGGGCAAACCTTGCACGGTCTGGACAGCGCCCTGGCCTTGGATGTGGCCGCCATCGCCCGGGCGCTGGAAGAGCGGCTGGTCCCGGCTTGAGTGTTCCGATTCAACCATCCATGACGAGGAGCCGATATGTGTGAAGGCTGCGGTTGTCCCACCCAAACCACCCCCGATCAACGTTCGATCAGCGATGAGGAGGTCGGCCACTGGCATGTGCATGCCGACGGCACCGCCCATCGTCACCCCCACCCTCATGGCAAGGGGGAGGGTCATCCCCATGCGCACGGTCATGCCCACCCCCACACCCATCCGCACGACGACGAGGGGTAGCGGTTTGCTCGGTTGTTGCGGGTCGGGACGAAAAAGGTCGCCAAGAGGCGCCCTTTTTTCTTTATGATCAACAATGACGATGGATTTTGGACAAAACGGCGGATGCCGGAGGGAACACGATGAAGGTATTCAATGTTGTGTTGGGGACGGCCTTGGTTGTGGGATTGAGCGGATGCCTGGCCAATCAGTCGTCGGAGACGGCCACGATTCAGGACCTTTGGGTCGCTCCGTATCAAGCGGCTTGCAGGTTCTCGATGGCTGGAAACCATCGACTGGGAATGGTGTTGAAGGATCAAGCCTCGGCTGCGTGGCAACAACCCGTCGAGTGCCCCGAAGGCATCGAGAATTTTCAACCCCAGTGGGGCCATACCTATCAGCTGCGGGTCAGGGTCGTTTCAATCGATACGACGGGTTTGGCCGACAGCTCCAGCATTCGCACCGAATGGCAAAAGACGCTACAAGATATCGAAGATCCCGTGGGGACCGAGTATCTGCTGACCAATGTTCCCCTTGAGCTGGGCGCCATCACGCAAGATACCTCGGGGGTGTATCACCTGTTCTGGAACCCCTTCAGCTGCGGCACGACCGTCGATTGCGTCGCGTTGCAAGCCTTGGACGGTAGCAACGGCCTCGTGACGTTGCGTATGGCCTACACCGGCGATGCCCAAATTCCGCTCCAACTGATGGGTTGGAATTGATGCCCCGATTCACGCCGTTTTAAACAATCTCCAACACCGCCTCCGGCGGCCTTCCCAACCGCGCCCGACCATCCTTCACGACGATGGGGCGCTCGATCAATTTGGGGTGGGCGATCATCAGGTCGATCAGCTCTGCCCGGCTCAGCGACGCCCCCTTCTCTTTCAAGCCCAGCGTTTTGAAATCCTCCTCCCCCTTGCGCATCAACTGCATCGGCTCCAGCCCCAGCTGGGTCAGCAGGGTGTCGAGCTGAGGGTGAGTGGGGGTGTCGTCGAGATACAAAATCACCTCGGGCTCGATCCCCTTGTCGTGCAGCAGTTGCAGGGTTTGGCGCGATTTCGAACAGCGGGGGTTGTGGTAGATAACCGTCGACATGGGGGCCTTTCGGAGGGCTTGTACGTGAAATGTGGGCCCATCAAACCAGGGATGTGCCATTGGGGCAAATCTCCCCCCGCATTGCTTCCCCCCCCTGGCACCCCCCGTGCTACATTGCGCCGCAAACGAGGGGGTGGGCGGTCCGGTGGGCCGCTTCAGTGCCCTCTCCCCAAGCATACGGGGCCTTTAAATGCTGCAACTATCATCAATGCAAGGGTTGGGCAGTCGGGCGGTCCACGAGTATTTCAAAGACGATTTCGAACCCAGGGAACACTACCGCCCCCTGTGGGAGCACATCCGTCAGATGGGGCAGAGCACCCTGATGCGTAAGGTGCAGGAGGCCCACCTGGCGATGCTCGCCGAAGGGGTCACCTTCACCGTTTACAATCAGGGGGAGGAGGGGATCGAGCGGGTTTTTCCCTTCGATTTGATCCCCCGGATCATCACCGCCGCCGAGTGGGCCACCCTTGAGGCGGGGCTCAAGCAGCGGATCAAGGCGCTCAACCTGTTCTTGCACGACCTCTACCACGACCAAAACATCCTGCGCGACGGGGTGGTTCCCGCCGAGTTGATCCTCAACGGCAAAGACTTCCGCCCCGAAATCATGGGGATCGACCCCCCTGGCGGCATCTACACCCACATCTCGGGCATCGACATCATCCGGGACGACAACGGCAAGTTTTTGGTGCTGGAGGACAACCTGCGCACCCCGTCGGGGGTGTCGTACATGATCGAAAACCGCATGATCATGCGCCGCATCCTCCCCGCCTTTTTCGAGCAATACCGGGTGCGCCGGGTCGACCACTACCCGGCGCTATTGCTTCAGGCGCTGCGTCATCTTTCGCCTCGGGGGGCGGGGGCGGCCGAGGTGGTAGTCCTCACCCCCGGCATCTACAACTCGGCCTACTTCGAGCACACCTTTCTTGCCAAAGAGATGGGGGTGGAGCTGGCCGAGGGGCGCGACCTGGTGGTGAAGGACAACGTCGTCTACCTCAAGACCACCCGCGGCTTGAAGCGGGTCGATGTGGTCTACCGCCGGGTCGACGACGATTTTCTCGATCCGCTGTGCTTCCGCCCCGATTCGGCCCTGGGGGTGGCGGGGATCATCAATGCCTGGCGAGCCGGCAACGTCGCCCTGGTGAACGCCCCCGGCACCGGCATCGCCGACGACAAGGCGGTCTACCCCTTCGTCCCCGAGATCATCCAGTACTACCTGGGTGAAAAGCCGATCCTCGAAAACGTCCCCACCTACAAGATGACCAACGTTGAGGAGCGGGCCTACACCCTGGACCACATGGCCGAGATGGTGGTGAAACCGGTGAGCGAATCGGGGGGGTACGGCATGTTGATGGGGCCCGCCTCGACCCCGGCGCAGCGGGCCGAATTCGCCGCCAAGGTGCAGAGTGACCCCCGCAACTTCATCGCCCAGCCGGTGGTGCCGCTGTCGCGCCACGTCTGTTACCTCGACGGCGAACTGGAATCGCGCCACATCGACCTGCGCCCCTTCATCATCTACGGCGGCGACGACATCCACGTGGTGCCGGGGGGACTGACCCGGGTGGCGCTGACCAAGGGGTCGTTGGTGGTGAACTCGTCGCAGGGGGGTGGCAGTAAGGACACCTGGGTTTTGGCCAACGGGGAGGGCGCATCATGCTAAGTCGTATGGCCGAATCGATTTACTGGATGAGCCGTTATCTTGAACGGGCCGCCAACACCGCCCGGCTGGTCGAGATCAACCTGCTGCACATGATCGAGGCCGAGGATGCCCTGACCGAAGAAAACCAGTGGCGCCCTCTGCTGGCGATCACCGGCATGGAGCAGGGGTACCAAGAGCGCTACGGCGACGCCATCACGGCGGGTAAGGCGCTGCACTTCATGGTGCAGGACGCCGCCAACCCCGGCTCGATCCGCCAAGCGCTGCGCATGGCGCGTGAAAACGCCCGCATCGTGCGCGACCGCATCTCGAAGGAGATGTGGGAGACCATCAACGAATTCTGGCTCACCACCCAGAGCAACCTGACCCCGACCCTGCGCAGCGATCAGGCCGCCGAATATTGCGCCACCATGCGGCGCGAGGGGGCGCGGTTTCACGGCCACACCATCGGCACCATGATGCGGGGCGACGCCTACCTGTTTTACCTCATCGGCACCTTCGTCGAGCGTGCCGACATGACCGCCCGCATCCTCGACGTGAAGTACCACACCCTGCTTCCCAAGGGGGCGGCGGTCGGTTCTGCCCTCGATTACTACCAGTGGGCGGCGCTGCTGAAGAGTCTGTCGGGCTTCGAGGCCTACCGGCGGTTGCATCAGGGGGGGATGAACCCCGCCGAGATCGTCGGTTTTGTCATCTTCAGCGAGCAGTTCCCCCGCTCGATCCGCTTCGGCGCCGAGGGGGTTGGCAAGGCGTTGGCCAAGGTGCAAAAAGGGGCGGGACGGGGCAAAAGCCTGGTGGCGATGCAGGCGCTGCAAGACCACCTAGAGAGCCACGGCGGCCCCGAGCAGATCATCAACGAGGGGCTGCACGAGTTTTTGCAGGGGTGTCTGGGGCGGATCAACGACGTCAATCTGGCCCTTGCCCACGATTACTTCGACATGTTTGGCAACGACGACCTGGCCGCCGTTGCCGAGCAAACCCAATAAAGGGACTCCATTGCGCTATCGCATCGAACACGAAACCCGGCTGATCTACGACGGGCCGATCTGGGAGCACCAGTGCGAGCTGCGCCTGACCCCCCGGCAGGACGAGTGGCTGCGTTTGCTCGACCACAGCATCGACATCTACCCCGAGGCGAACCCCCAGGTTTTACGCGACGGTTTCGGCAATCCCATCCACACCGTCAGCCTGTTGCCCCGCCACACCCGGTTTGTCACCCGGATGCGGGCCGAGGTCGAAACCCTACGGGCCAATCCCTTCGCTTTCGAGCCGCTCCCCCTCGATCAAGAGTCCCCTTGGCTGGCCCGCCGTCTGGCCGAAGAACCCAGGCTGCGCCTGTTTTTAGGCCGCTCATCGCTGACCCCGAACCTGGCCCCCATGAGCGAGGCCTACGGCCCCTTCCCCGAGCGCGACCGGCAGCTTCCGTTGGGGGAGGCGATCATGAAGGCGATGGGGTGGATTCAGGAGCGGCTGCGCTACGACCCCGACGCCACCCATGTTCATTCCGGTCTTGAATTGGTTTTTCAAGAGGGGGGCGGGGTTTGCCAGGATTTCGCCCATCTGCTGATCGCCTTGATCCGGGGCTGGGGCTATCCGGCCCGTTACGTCATGGGCTACCAGGATCCGGGCAACACCCCCCACCAAAAGGGGGCGGCGCCAAACCAGGCGACCCACGCCTGGATCGAGGCGCTGGTGCCGGGGGTGGGCTGGATGGGGTTCGATCCCACCAACCTGTTGGCGGTCAACGACCTCTACATCCCGGTGGCGGTGGGCCGCGATTCCACCGACACCCCACCGCAGCGCGGTTGTTTTCGGGGCGGCGCCTCGGAGCGGATGGAGATCGCCGTCCGCGTCACCCCGATTCGTTCCGACGAGGTTGGGGTTTAACCAACAAGATCAAAAGCGGCTCGCGCAAAGGCGTTAGGGAAGCGCTGATTAAAGGCTCCTGCCTTGAATCAGCACGCTACGCAAAAAACGTGGTTTTTGCTTCGCTTGCAAAATCAGTCACTTACGTCCCTGATTTTGGCGGCCCATCCCTGGGCCGCTCGGAAGCGCTCATCAATCAGCGCTTCCCTAAGAAAACCAAGAAAACCGTTTTTTGGGTTTGGATTTTTTGTCTTCCTTTGCGGCTTCGCGTGAGCCGCTTTTCGCCGTTCGCCTTTTGTTTTCGGATTTAGGTCTTTCATGCACATCGAAAACGACGTCGTCCTCGACCTGGAGCTCCCCTACCGGGAGCGGTTGATGATCCGCCGCACACGCTACGTCGGCGCCCGGCCCGGCCCCCGCATCGCCCTGGTCACCGGGGTGCACGGCGACGAGCTGGAGGGGCTTTACCTTTGCCATCGCCTGGGGCGCGCCCTGGAAGATCTGGAGGCGACCCATCCCGGCGCTTTGCACGGCACGGTCGAGCTCTGGCCCGGCCTCAATCCCCTGGGGCTCGACACCCTCAAGCGCTTCGTGCCGATCTTCGATCTCGACCTCAACCGTACCTTCCCCGGCCATCCCGAGGGGATCCTGCCGCAGCGGGTCGCCGCCGCCACCATCGCGCATCTGACTGGGGCCGATCTGGTCGTCGACATTCACGCCAGCAACATCTATCTGCGCGAGATTCCTCAGGTGCGGATCAACACCGAGTTCGCGGAGCGGTTGACCCCGATGGCCCAGGGGATGAACCTCGATTTGATCTGGCTGCACGGCGCCATGACGGTGCTGGAGGCGACCCTGGCCCACTCCCTCAACGCCGTCGGCACCCCCTGTCTGGTGGTCGAGATGGGGGTGGGGATGCGGGTGACCCCGCAGTACACCGATCAACTGCTCACCGGCATCCTCCACACCGCCCAGAACATGGGGGCGCTCGCCTCCGAGGTGGCGCTCCCCCCCTTGGCCCACCACCCCCTGATCGCCGACGACCGCAACGTTCATTACCTCAACGCCGAGACCTCGGGGCTGTTCATCCCCGAGGTGGAGCACTGGGAGGCGGTCGCTTCGGGGCAAAGGCTGGGGAGGATCGTCTCCCCCCACCACGGCGAGGTGTTGAGCGAGGTCTGCGCCCCGGTCGACGGCATCCTCTTCACCCTGCGCGAATACCCGTTGGTCTACGAGGGCTCTTTGATGGCGCGGATCAAGGGTCATGGACCCGAGGCCCATTCGGATGGAGAGGTGCAGCCATGAGCGAGCGTCATCTGTTGGCGATGACCGCTCCGATGCGGGAGGACTTCACCATCCCCTACCACGACATCGGCGCGGGCGATCTGCCGGTCGACGTGGCGCTGGTGGGGGGGGTGCACGGCAACGAGATCAACGCCATTTCGGTGCTGTCGCGCTTGTCGGCCTTTCTGCGCGGCATCGTCGAGGGGCGTTACCCCGGCTTGAGCTTCAAAGGGCGGGTGCTGATCGTCCCGGCGATCAACGTGCTCGGGGTCAACACCCGCCACCGCGACTGGCCCTTCGACGGCACCGACATCAACCGCATGTACCCCGGCACCCCCTTCGGCGAGACGACCCAACGCATCGCCTACCAGGTGCTGGCGCTGACCAAACCGGCGCGCTATCGCATCGACGTCCATTCCTCGAACCTCGATTTCGAGGAGCTGCCCCAGGTGCGGCTCTTCGAGGGGAGTGACGCCGAGCGGGCCACCGCCCAGCACTTCAATCTGCCCGCCGTGGTGGAATACCCGGTCAGCCGCGCCTACACCACCTCGCTGAACGTCGCCTGGAAACCCTGGCCGGGGCAGAACTTTGTGTTGGTGGGGGGGCAGGCGGGGTATCTGCAAAGCGACCATTGCAGCCGGATGATCAACGGCCTGACCGCCTTTCTGAGCAAGATCGGGCTGATCGAGGGGCTCGATCCCGACCGGGATGGCGAGAACGTCCACCACTTCGGCCTCGGTCAGGTCTACCCCCTGATATCCGAAGGGGCGGGGCTTTTTGTGCCCCGGGTAACGGTGGGGCGCTGGCTGCGCCAGGGGGAGGGGCTGGGGACCGTCTTCGACGCCTTCGACGGACGCGCCATCGCCGAGATCTTCGCCCCCTGCTCGGGGCTGCTCACCGGCATCCGCCGTCAGCCCTTGATGTGCCAGGGCGATCTGGTGGCGCGGATTCACAGCTTGGCAGCGACCGAGCGGGATTTCGGCTGGTTGGAGCCGCACGGGCAGTAGGTTGATGGGGCTGAAGAGGTTGGAGCGAGGATTGATAGATATGGATCAATATCTATCAATATTTCGAATATTGATAGATAACCGACTCATTCCCCCGGCTGATCCAGGCGCTTCTGTAGATTGTCCGGAGCAAAAAACTCGAATGTTTTCCCCCCAACACGCCGCTGTTCCAACAAACCATCCTCCGCCAAAGCAAAAATATCGCTACGCGCCGTGGCATAGGCGATGCCCTGGCTGGTTTGGTGACCGCGCAGCGTATAACGCTGACCCGGATGGCGCAGTGCGTGGCCCAGTAGGGCCAATTGCCGGTGGTTGTAGCGACTGGTTCTGAGGCGGGCCTCCACGGCTCGAACCTCGGCCCCCTTTTGGGCCAGGTACCCTTGCAGTTCTTCCAAGGCGGTCAGGATCGTCTCGACTTGATGGACGATGAAATAGGTCAGGTCGTTGTCGTCGCTTTCGCTTTCGAGGTAGGCCCGTTTGTATCGGTCCGATCCCTTTTTAAGAAGCTTCGAAATCGAAATAAACGAAAACAGCCAATAGCGGCTCCGCAGCATCGACCAATAAAAGAGGGCACGGGCGGTACGGCCGTTGCCGTCGATGAATGGATGGTCGTGGCCGATCCAGAAGTGCAGCACGATGGCGCGGATGACCGGGTGAACAAACGTTCCATCCCCTTGGCCGTTGGCAAAAGCCACAAGTTGAGCCATCCGCTCGGGTAGTACCGAGGCGGGGGGGGGCGTGTGCAGCAGGTCGTGGGTGTGGGTGTCGAAAACCTGAACCCGATGCTCCCCTTCCCGCTGCAATCGGCCTGCCGCCGTGGGGTCGTCGAGGGTTTCCAAGGTCAGGATTCTGTGAAGTTCGAGCAGCCTTTCCAGGCTCATGGGGCGGTCGGAAAGTTGCTGAATCGACCGCATGGCCATGAAGTTGTTGAGGATCATCCGCTCGCTGTGGTCTTTGGGGCTGCGTCCCGCCCGGAGCATCTCGACGGCGACCTGACGCGTGGTGGAGGCCCCCTCCAACTGGCTGGAGGTGATCGCCTCCTCGACCAAGGAGTTAAAAACAAAGCGGTCGCGGTGCTCCTCCGAGGCGAGGGGGTCGTTGCTGCCGATGAAACCCGAGGCCATGCTGTCGATGCGATGCAGCCCCTCTAGAACGGGATCGGGGAGCATGTAGATGAAGGGTTTGCCGGCTGTGTCATGCAGGGGCAGGGTTCTGAACTGTCCCATTCGTGCCAACTTGATCCCCAGCCACCATTGCTCGGGGTTTAACCCTTCTGGGGGGCTTTTGTGGCGCAGCTTTTCCCAATGCAGATAGCGTCCCTGCACAACAGCCCCGATGCCGCGCCCCACCACCCGAGCCAAAACGCTGGGATCGGCGACCATGAGGTCTTGAATGGATGGGGGGGTGGGCAGTTTCTTCATCGGGCATTCCGTAGAGGTTGTCTCATAGGGGCGGAGTCGATCCCCACATTAATCCATACCGACCAACATTTATCAATTTTTTGAAAATTGATAAATGTTGATGCAAATCGATCACCTCGGGTACAACCACCGAACGGGTGAATTGGGCGGGGGCAGTGGGCAGGGCGGGGCCGGGTGGGATTCGGTCCTACCGACGGGGAGAGAAGGGGGGTTGCATGGAGGTTGTGCTCTGGTTGTTGCTGTATTTGCTAATGTTTGCACTGGTGCTTTATGGCTTGGCCAAAGGGGTGACCCTGGCCATTCAAGGGATTCGGGAGGGTCGGATGAATCGGGTGTTTTCTGGCAAAGAGGGGTCGTCGCTCAACGTTCGGGTGTTGGTCATCGCCGGGTTGGCGCTGGCGATGCTGATCCCCCTGGGCATGGTGCAGGGGGTGACCAGCGAGCGAAACGGACTGTACGACGGGGTCATCCGCGACATCGCCGCCACCTGGGGGGGGCAGCAGGTGGTTCAGGGCCCCGCCTTGGCCATCCCCTTCACGGTCCGTTGGACCACCGAGGAGTCCACGGTCGGCGAGGATGGCAAGGTACGCAAGCTGGTGCAGAAGCACGAAGAGGTGCGCCATCGCCTCGTGTTGCCCGAGACCGTGGACATGAACATCGCCATGGACGACGAGTTTCGGACGCGGGGGATCTACCGCTCCTTGGTCTACACCGCCGACATTCGGATTTCGGGGCGGTTTTTACTCCCGAGGGCAGACAGCTTCCCCGACAAAACCGCCGAGATTCACTGGGGAGACACCTTCCTGGCGATGGGGCTTTCAGACACCCGAGCCATCAACCGGGTCTCCTCTCTGGCGTGGGGCGACAAGAGCTACCCCTTCGCGCCGGGGACCAAGATCACCCAGACGATCCCCCACGGTTTTCATGCCCTACTTGAGGGGATGAATCCGGATCGCCCCCAGATCGATTTTCAATTCCTGCTCAACACCAACGGCAGCTCCGGTCTGCGTTTCACCGCCTTCGGGGAGCAAACCAAGGTCGTCATGCATTCGAGCTGGCCCCATCCCAGTTTTCAGGGCGATGTGTTGCCTTCGAGCCATGAGATCGAGGGCGACGGTTTCGATGCCGTTTGGGAGATTCCCAATCTGGCCCGGAATTTTCCCCAATCCTGGGTTTTAGAAACCGAGCGCTTCGAGGCCGACGAATTCATGGCGGGGGTCGATCTGTTCGAGTCGGTGTTTCTCTATTCCACGGTTACGCGGGCGGTGAAGTACGGCCTGCTCTTCATCGTGCTGACCTTCCTCACCTTCCTGATTTTCGAGCTGACGGTGGGGGCGCCGCTGCACTACGTGCAATACGCCCTGATTGGCGGGGCGATCAGCCTGTTTTACCTGCTGCTTTTGTCGCTGGCCGAACACATCGACTTTCTCAGCGCCTACCTGGTCGCCGCCACCACAACCATCGTCATGATCTCGGGTTACGCCGCATCGGCCCTGGGGAGTATCAAAAAGGGGGGGATCGTGTTGGTGCTGCTCGCCGGGCTGTACCTCTTCCTCTATTCCCTGCTGCAAATGGAGGACTACGCCCTGCTGATGGGGACGCTGTTGCTCACCTCGGTGCTCGCGGTGTTGATGTTCCTGACCCGCAAGCTGCGGCCCAACGGGGATCGACCCGAAATGGTGGAGGCGCAGGCCCCTTGACGGGGCGGTTGCTGCGAAGCCTTTGCGCAGGTGGAGCCGAGGTGGGATTCATGAGGGGATGCTGCCTCCACGCCATGGCCCTGTGGTGGGCGCTTGCCTGGGTATCCACGCCAGGTCGCAGGGCTGCCAAGCGTTGAACTGCGCCATCTGTGAACAGGGTTTTCCTTCGACCCCCCCTGTTTGTAGACCTTGCCGCGCTCTTCCGGCCTACCGTTCGGCTTAATAATCGACCCTTCCCGCCCTTGTCAGTCGCGCCAGCCGCACCCCCTTGAGCCCCTTGAGGCTGGCCGCCATCCCCTCCACCTCTTCGGGCGGCCCCTCCAGAATGATCGCCTCCAGGCAGTGGTCGTGGTCGATGTGCAGGTGGGTGGTGCAGCGCACCCCGGCGTGGTGGTGGTGCTGCACATCCATGATGCGGGTCGCCAACCCCGGTTGATGGTGGTCGTAGACGATGGTCAGTACCCCGAACACCTGCCCCTTTCCCTCCTCCCAGCTTTCTTCCACCAACTGTTCGCGCAGCAAATCGCGGATGTATTCCGAGCGGCTGGCGTAGCCGGTCTGCGCCACCTTGCGGTCGAGCTCTTCAAGCAGGGCATTGGGCAACGAGACCGAAAAACGGGTGAGGTCGTCGGGGCGGGTCATGGCGGGCTCCTTGAAAGGGTCGGACGTGTCGGACAAGTCTGACCGCTCCGACTGGTCTGACAAGTCGCGGCCTTTCAAGGCAAAGGGTGGAAAAGCCAGGTCGTCCAGGGGGCGTGTCTAATCCCAGTCGTGAACGTGGAAATGCCGATGCACGCTGTCGCCGTGGCGATGGCGGTGGGTGTGGGCCAGGTTGGCGGCGACCAGCAGGTCGAGGTCGGCCAGCGCCGCCTCCAGGGGGCCATCAAAGGCGATGCGGTGGTCCTCCCCCAAGATGATCGCCCGGCTTCCCAGCTCGGGAGCCAGACTCAGCACGTGGGTGGCGACCACCAGGGTGATGTCGAGGTCGGCCAGAAAATCGACCAGCCAGCCGGTGGCGCGGGGGTCGAGGTGGGCGGTCGGTTCGTCGAGCAGCAGCAGTTGCGGCTCCACCGCCAACAGCGCCGCCAAGGCCAGACGCTGCTTCTCGCCGCCGCTGAGCAGATAGGGGGGGGTCTCCAGATGTTTGCTCAAGCCCATGTGGGCCGCCCAGGCCCGGGCCCGATCCTCCGGCCCCTCCATCCCGAGTTGCTTGGGGCCAAAGGCGATCTCCTCCAGCACGGTGGGATGAAAAAGCATCGCCTCGGGGTGTTGAAACAGCAGTGCCACCTGGGCTCGGAAGCGGCGGCTGAAATCCCGCTGTCTGAGGCTCGCCTGCGTCACCGCCTCCCCTTGAAAACGGTAGTCTCCGGCGCCGGGGATGAGCAAACCGTCGAGGATTTTCAGCAGGGTTGACTTGCCGCAGCCGTTGGCCCCCAGCAGCACCACCCGCTCTTTTGGCGCCACCCGCAGATCGATGCCGTCGAGCGCGAGCACCCCCGCGTCGTTCGGGGCGCCGGGCAGGGTGGGATGGCGCAAAGTGACGCCGTCGAGGGCGATCATGGTTGATTCCCCTCGAACAGACCCCGGCTGCGCATCGCCTGGGTCACCTCGGTGGCGGCGTGGGTGGCCCGGTCGAGCACATGTCCCGCCCCGGCGGCGCTCATGGCGATCCGCTCTTGCAGGGTGGGCGGGGCGAGGGTGCGGCTGCGCTGGGCCAGTTTGTGGTCTTGGTGGAGCCGTAAAAGCCGCAAGGTCATGGCGTAGGCGACGGTGAGCAGTCGGGCCAGATTGGGGGCGAAGGCCAGCGCCCGGGGCAGGTGGACGCGGCTAGCGAGCCAGAAGGCCAGAAAGGTCAGCCACCCCACCCGCAGATTGACCAAAAGCAGGTAGGCACCGGCAAAGGTGTGCTGGGCGCTGGCGACGATCAGGTAGCCGACGCTGACCGTGAGGTTGAACAGCACGATGGCGGCCAGCGTTTTGCGCAGCAGCCGCAGTCGTTGGGGGCCAGCCAGCAGCAGGCAGACCAGCCAAGCGGCGCCGAGCCAGAGAGGGTCGTGCACCAAGGTTCCGGCCAGAACCGCAGCGAGGTAAATCAACAGCCAAAAGGTATCGCGGTTCATACCGTCCACCCCCGCACCTTGGCCATCTGCCACAGCGTCGCGGTCAGCACCCCCTCGCCGATTCCGACCAGTAGGTGGGGGATCTGAATCGCGGGCCAGGCGATTGCAAGACCAAAGGGGAAGAACAGGGGGTGTCCGGCGGCGTCATGGGCGATGAGCGGTTGCACCCCCAGGGCGAGCGCCAGTAAAGCGGCGGCGACATTGATCGAGACCCAGCCCGCCGCCCCCG
>MNWR01000069.1 GCA_001872725.1 Proteobacteria bacterium CG1_02_64_396
TGTGTTTTCCGGGCATCGCTTGGCTCCTCGCTCTCGCCAATCATGCCCCCTCGGTCTTAACAAAACCTACTGTCCAGTTTTTGGGGTCCACTTCACAATGTCATCCAGCGGACAATTTTGGCTCTCGCCAAAATTACCGCTGATGACTAGCGTTGGGCGCAGCAGAAGGCTGGTCTTCAAGTTCGATTTCCAAATTCATGAAATAACACTGGAGATGATATGGCATACCGTAACGGCAATTACTCAGCTTTCTATCCTGAATCCGTGGGCTGATTTCAGAAAAACCGGGGCTTACGCCGACTACAGCCAAAATCTGCTTCACCCGCCGGGTGAAGCTCCTGTGCCCTGTAAGCCGCATCAATGCTCGTTTTTTTCGGTTTCGCCCACGGATTCAGGGCAATAGATACATGAATAGTCGGCACGGATTTGGGTTTAGGTGAATATCGTCACCATACATCCCAATGTTCCGGGGGATGTACGATCCTTCCCCTCCTGGAAGCCCGCTCACGGTTGACCCCACCCCCCCTCCAAAGGTATAAAACCGCCTCCAATTCAAGCCGTTGCTACAAGGCGCCAGGGGGTTTCGACCTCGGCGCCTTTTTTCACGTCCGAATCGCCCCGCCGGGCTTCGTTTTCTTGCCCCTTGAAGGTCCTCTTGATGCGTCCCGCCATCCTCTACCTGGAAGACGGCACCCTCCTGCGAGGGCACGCCATCGGCGCTGACGGCACCCGTGCCGCCGAGCTCTGCTTCAACACCTCCATGACCGGGTACCAGGAGATCCTCAGCGACCCCTCCTATTGCGGCCAATTCGTCACCATGACCTACCCCCACATCGGCAACGTGGGGTGCAATCCCGAAGACATGGAGTCCGACCGGGTCTACGCCAGCGGTCTGGTGATCCGCGATCTGCCCCGCCGGGTCAGCAGCCATCGGGCCCGCGAGTCGCTTGGCGAATTCCTCACCCGCCAAGGGGTGGTCGCCATCGCCGGGGTCAACACCCGTCTGATCACCCGCAAACTGCGCGACTTTGGCCTGATGCGGGCGGTGATCACCACCGAAGATCTCGACGAGGCGGCCCTGCAAGCCGAACTGGCCAAGTTCCCCGGGATGCAGGGGCTCGATTTGGCCTCTACCGTCACCACCGCCAAGCGGTACAAGTGGGATACCGGCCTCTGGGAACTCGGCAACCCCGACCCCAAACCCGAAACCCATCTGCATGTGGTGGCGCTCGACTTTGGGATCAAACGCAACATTTTGCGGGGTCTGGTCAATGCCGGGATGTCGGTCACCGTCGTCCCCGCCAGTACCACGGTCGACGAGATCATGAGCCTGCGGCCCGATGGGGTGTTTTTGTCGAACGGTCCCGGTGATCCGGAGCCGGTCACCTACGCCATCGCAACCGCCAAGGGGCTGATCGAGAAGGGTATTCCCCTGTTTGGTATCTGCCTGGGGCATCAGATTCTGGCGCTCGCCTCGGGGGCGACGACCCGCAAGATGTCGTTCGGCCACCACGGCGGCAACCAGCCGGTGAAAGATCTGCTCACCGGCAAGGTCGAGATCACCTCGCAGAACCATGGCTTTGAGGTCGACGCCTCGACCCTGCCCGCCAACCTTGAGGCGACCCACATCAGCCTTTTCGACGGCTCGCTTGAGGGCTTCCGCTACACCGATCGCCCGGTGATGGCGGTGCAGTTTCACCCCGAGGCCTCCCCCGGTCCGCAAGACACCATGGGGCTCTTCGCCCGCTTTGCCGACCTGATTCAAGCCAACGCCCGGATCTGAGACCGCCATGCCGAAACGTACCGACATTAAGTCCATCATGATCATCGGCGCCGGCCCCATCGTTATTGGGCAGGCGTGCGAGTTCGACTATTCCGGGGCCCAGGCCTGCAAGGCGCTCAAAGAGGAGGGGTACCGGGTCATTCTGGTCAACTCCAACCCCGCCACCATCATGACCGACCCGGAGATGGCCGACGCCACCTACATCGAGCCGATCACCCCGGCGGTGGTGGCCCGCATCATCGAGGTCGAAAAGCCCGATGCCCTGCTCCCCACCATGGGGGGGCAGACGGCGCTGAATACCGCACTGGCCCTGTTCAAGGATGGCACCCTGGAACGGCTCGGGGTCGAGATGATCGGCGCCAAGCCCGAGGCGATTGAAAAGGCCGAAGACCGCGAGCTCTTCAAAGAGGCGATGGAGAGGATCGGTCTGGCCATGCCCAAGGCCCGCTTCGCCCACTCGATGGAGGAGTGCTTCGCGGCGGTCGAGGAGATCGGCTTCCCCGCCATCATCCGCCCCTCCTTCACCATGGGGGGCAGCGGCGGCGGGATCGCCTACAACCTGGAGGAGTTCGAGACCATCTGCCGCGGGGGACTCACCGCCTCGCCGACCAAAGAGCTGCTGGTCGAGGAGTCGATCCTGGGGTGGAAAGAGTTCGAGATGGAGGTGGTCCGCGATACCAAGGACAACTGCATCATCATCTGCTCGATTGAGAACTTCGATCCCATGGGGGTCCACACCGGCGACTCGATCACTGTCGCCCCGGCTCAGACCCTGACCGACCGGGAATACCAGATCATGCGCAACGCATCCATCGCGGTGCTGCGCGAGATCGGGGTCGAAACCGGGGGCTCGAACGTTCAGTTCGCCATCAACCCCGACGACGGTCGCATGACCATCATCGAGATGAACCCACGGGTGTCGCGCTCCTCGGCGCTCGCCTCCAAGGCGACTGGTTTTCCCATTGCCAAGGTCGCCGCCAAGCTGGCGGTCGGCTACACCCTGGACGAGCTGACCAACGAAATCACCGGCGCCACCCCGGTGAGTTTTGAGCCCTCCATCGACTATGTGGTGACCAAGGTCCCCCGATTCACGTTTGAAAAATTCGCCGCCGCCGAGCCGATTCTGGGAACCCAGATGAAGTCGGTGGGGGAGGCGATGGCCATTGGCCGCACCTTCGCCGAGTCGCTGCAGAAGGCGATCCGCTCGCTGGAAACCGGTAAAGATGGTTTCGACGAGGTCAATTTGAGCAGCGGCGATCCCACCGTTGATCCTGCCGAGAAGCTGCGCACCCTGCTGGTCAAGCCCGGCCCCGAGCGGCTCTGGGCCATCGGCCAGGCCTTCCGCGAGGGGTGGAGCCTCGACGAGATCTTCCAGGCAACCAAGATCGATCCCTGGTTTTTGGACCATATCGAACAGATCTTGAATGTCGAATCGGAGCTGGCGACCCAGACCCCCAGCGCCTTGAGTTGCGAGCAGTGGCGCGAGATCAAGTCGATGGGATTCTCGGATCGGCGCATCGCCAAGCTGATGGGGACCAAAGAGGATGTGGTGCGGGCCACCCGGCTGAAATGCGACGTCCGCCCCGCCTTCAAGCGGGTCGATACCTGCGCGGGCGAATTCCGCTCCGAGACCCCCTACCTCTATTCGAGCTACGAGACCGATTGCGAAGCCGGTCCCAGCGACCGGCGCAAGATCATGATCCTGGGGGGCGGCCCCAACCGGATCGGCCAGGGGATCGAGTTCGACTACTGCTGCTGCCACGCCGCCTTCTCGCTGAGCAAGGCGGGGTTCGAGACCATCATGGTCAACTGCAACCCCGAGACCGTCTCGACCGACTACGACACCTCCGACCGTCTCTACTTCGAGCCGCTGACCTTCGAAGACGTCATGGCCATCGTCGAGGTGGAGCGGCCCGAAGGGGTGATCGTGCAGTTCGGCGGCCAAACCCCGCTTAAGCTGGCCAACGCTCTGCAAGCGGCCGGGGTGCCGATCATCGGGACCTCCCCCGACTCCATCGATCTGGCCGAGGACCGCGAGCGTTTTCAAAAGCTGGTCCACCGCCTCGGTTTGCTCCAGCCTGAAAACGGGGTGGCCCGCAGCGAGGAAGAGGCGATGCGCGAGGCGGCCAAGATTGGTTATCCGGTGGTGGTGCGCCCCTCGTATGTGCTCGGTGGCCGCGCCATGGAGATCGTCGAGGACGACACCGGCCTGGCCCGCTACATGCGCGAGGCGGTGCAGGTTTCGCCCGACCACCCGGTGTTGCTCGACCGCTACCTGCGTGGCGCCATTGAGGTCGATGTCGATGCGGTGTGCGACGGTTCGATCACCGTCATTGGCGGGGTGATGGAGCACATCGAGGAGGCGGGGGTCCACTCCGGCGACTCGGCCTGCTGTCTGCCCCCCCACTCCCTACCCGCCGACGTGCTCGCCGAGATTCGCAGCCAGACGGTGCTGCTGGCCGAGGCGCTCAAGGTGGTGGGGCTGATGAACATCCAGTTTGCCGTCCAGGAGGGAACCGTTTACCTGCTGGAGGTCAATCCACGGGCTTCGCGGACCGTCCCCTTTGTCGGCAAGGCGACCGGAATTCCGGTGGCGGGGATCGCAGCACGGGTGATGGCGGGAGAAAAACTCACCAACATCGGTTACACCCAAGAGGTGATCCCCCCCTATTTCTGCGTCAAAGAGGCGGTTTTTCCCTTCTTGAAATTCCCCGGTGTCGATCCGATCCTGGGGCCGGAGATGCGCTCCACCGGCGAGGTGATGGGGATCGACGCCGACTTCCCGCTGGCTTTCTACAAGGCGCAGCTGGCCGCCGGCAGCGATCTGCCCACCGCTGGCACCGTCTTCATTTCGCTGCGCGAAGAGGACAAGGGGCAGGCAGTGGCGCTGGGACGGGGGATGGCCGATCTGGGCTTCACCGTGCTGGCGACCCGCGGCACTGCCGCTTTGCTGGCCGAGGCCGGGGTGCCGGTCGAGGCGGTCAACAAGGTGGGGGAGGGGCGGCCCGACATCGTCGATCGCATCAAGAGCAACGATGTCCACCTGGTTTTCAATACCACGGCGGGACGCCGCGCCCGCGCCGATTCCAGTTCGATCCGCCGGGGGGCCCTGCAGGCTGGGATTCCCTACTTCACCACCGTGGCCGGGGCGATGGCTGCGGTCGAAGCAATTGCCCGCATCGGCAAAGGGGCCTTCAATGTCGCCTCGTTGCAGGAATGCCATCGGCGGTAGGGCTGAGAAGCCTTGCCAATCAACGCAGCTGAATATCGATTAAGCATGAATGGAAGGTGGTGCCAATGTCCGAACGTATCCCGATGACCGTCCGGGGCTCCGAGCAGTTGAAAGAGGAGCTCAAGCGGCTCAAACAGGTGGAGCGTCCCGCCGTGATCGAGGCGATTGCCGAGGCGCGTGCCCACGGCGATCTGTCCGAGAACGCCGAGTACGACGCCGCCAAGGAGCGGCAAGGGTTCATCGAGGGGCGCATCAAAGAGATCGAGTACAAGCTCTCCCGCGCCGACGTCATCGAGCCGAGCAAACTCAGTGGCGAACACGTCGTCTTCGGCGCCACCGTCAAATTGCTCGATCTTGAAACCGACGGCGAGGTGACTTACCAGATCGTCGGCATCGACGAGGCCGATCTGGCCCAGGGCAAGATTTCGATCTCCTCTCCGGTGGCCCGTGCCATGATCGGCAAGCTGGTTGAGGACATGATCGAGGTCCAAGCTCCAGGCGGGGTACGGGAATACGAAATCCTAGAGATCCGCTTCGAGTGATGTTTTCCAGTCGTACCATCCCCGTCCAAGCGCTGTTGATCGCCCTCCTGACCGCCTGGACGGTGATCGGCTACGGGGTGACCCCGGTGCTCTTTTCCACCCTGCCCGACCCGATGTGGGCGGGTAAGGTGGCGGGGATCCTCTTCCACGCTTTGCAGGCGACGGGCCTCGTGCTGCTGGCCCTGCTGCTGCTGGCCCGTAGAAACCTCGGCTGGCACGGCCCCACCCTGGTGATGGGACTTGCCCTCCTCGCTTTGGCTTCGCTGCAATTGGGGTGGCTCGAAGCGGCGATGGAGGGGCTCAAGGCCCAGGCCGAGATCTCCGCCCTGCCCAAAACCGACCCGCTACGCCAGGAATTCGGCAAGCTCCACGGCATCTCCAGCGCCCTCTACCTGGTGCAAACGCTCCTGATTGCCCTGCTGATTTGGCGCACACGTCACCCAGCAACTCCCGGTGAGGACGATGGCCAAGCGTAGCCTGAGCTCCGACCAGTGGTTGCGCCGCCAGCGCAACGACCCCTATGTGCATAAGGCCCATAAAGAGGGGTACCGGGGGCGGGCCGCCTTCAAACTGATCGAAATCGACGATAAGGAGCACCTGCTCAAAGGGGGTGCGGTGGTGGTCGATTTGGGCTGCGCGCCGGGGGGGTGGCTTCAGGTCGCCACCCAGCGGATGAAGGGGCAGGGGCGATTGATCGGGGTCGATCTGCTGCCGGTCGAGCCGGTGGCGGGGGCGGCGGTGTTGCAGGGCGATTTCAGTGCCGAGTCGACCTGGCAATGGCTGGAGCAGCAGTTGGAGGGTCGCAAGGTCGACCTGCTGCTCTCCGACATGGCCCCGAACACCTCGGGCTTTCCCGATGCCGATCAGATGCGGCTGGCGGGATTGATCGAAGAGGTGCTCGCCTTCGGCGACTTGTGGCTTGCCCCCGGCGGCAATTGCCTGGTTAAGGTCTTCGAGGGCAGCGAAATCCATCACCTGATTGCCGAATTCAAAAAACGGTTTCGCAGTGCCAAAAGCCTCAAGCCTCCCGCCTCGCGCAAAGAGAGCCGGGAGCGGTATTTGTTGGGGATCGATTTTCAAGGATAGGGGTCGCAAAACCCCCTTCTCATCGTCGGGAGGCGTGCCTCCCCCGTTGTTCAAAATGAGGAAAGGTTGCTCACCATGAACGTGCGTGTCTTGGTTTTGGCGGCCGCGGTCTTGACCGCCGCCGGTTGCTCCTCCACCCCTTCCGAGCAAAAAGCGGCCACCGGCCCCACCCTGCCCAGCCTAGAGCTGCCCAGCGGGGGCAAGATCATCGCCAAAGTGGGCGACAAAGAGATCTCAGAGCAGGCGCTCACCGATGCCCTGGCCTCGCTTCCCCCCACCATGGCGGCCCAGGTCGACAACCCCATGGTCAAGGCGCAGCTGCTCGATCAGCTCATGACCATGGAGGCGATCTTCCAGGAGGCCAAGGCCAAGGGGCTTGACCTCGATCCCACCATTCAGCGGCAGATGCGCCGCGCCGCCCGCAGCGCCATGGCGCAAGCGTTGTTCGAACAGGATGTGCGCAAGAGCCTGGAGGCGACCGGCGACGATGAGCTCAAGCCTTGGTTTGAGCAGCATGCCGACCGCTACAACGAGCCCGAAAAGGTCCACGCCCGCCACATCCTGGTTACGACGGCTGGGGAGGCCAAAATCATCCTGGCCCGGCTGAAAAAGGGGGCCGATTTCGTTGAGGAGGCCAAAACCCACTCGACCGGCCCCTCCGCCCCTCAGGGGGGCGATCTGGGTTTCTTCACCCACGATCAGATGGTTCCCGAGTTCGCCGATGCCGCCTTCGCCCTGAAAAATCCCGGCGATCTCTCCGGTGTGGTCAAGAGCCAGTTCGGCTACCACATCATCCGCCTTGAAGAGCATGTCGAGGCCCACCAGGCCAGCTTTGAAGAGGTGCGCGACAAGGTGAAGCAGGACTTCATCCAGAGCGAGCAAAACCGCCGCACCCAGACCTGGATGCAGTCGGTCCGTGACGCCCACCCCTCGGTGGTGCTCGACGAGTCGCTCAAGGCGGCTGCCGATCAGCACAGCGCTCAACAATCGGCTGAGGATCAAGCGCAATGATGCCGTTCCACCGCCCGTCGAATCGTTCCCGGTGGTGTGGACTTGGGTTGGTTGGATTTCTGGTTCTGCCTGCGGGGGTGGTTTTGGCCGCCGATTCCGACCCCAGGGAGTATGGGGTCCAGGTGCATGCCGAGGTCCCTGCCGATGCCGGGATCGTCGACCGGGTGGTGGCGGTGGTGAACGACGGGATCGTCACTCAATCGGAACTCGACCGGGCGGTGGGGCAGATCCTGGGCCGTCTGGGAGGATCGATCCCCCGTGGCCAAGAGATGGAAGACCTGAAAAACCGGGTGCTCGACGTGATCGTCGAGAAAAAGCTGATTCTTCAAGACGCCGACCAACACGACATTGTGGTTTCGAATGACGATGTGGATGCCGCCGTCGCCCGGGTGGCCCAGGGCAACCAGATGGATTTGGCGCAATTCAAGGCAGCACTAGAGGACCAGGGGCTCGACTGGATGGAATACCGTCAGGAGATCCGCGAGCGGTTGGTCATCAGCCGGGTCGAGGAGCAAGAGGTCCGCGCCAAGATTCGGGTCAGCGAAGAGGAGATGCGCCGCTACTTCGACAACCACATGCAATCCGAGGTGGTCACCAAATTCCGCATCGCCCAGATTTTGCTCGATTTACCCTCCGGCGCCTCGGCCGATCAGGCCCAGGCGGTGGAGGCTAAGGCGGCCGAGATTCGCCAACAGCTCGATAACGGCGCCAACTTCGAGTCGCTGGCCCGCCGGTATTCCCAGGACTCCACTGCCGCCTCGGGGGGGGAGCTGGGCTGGTTCGAAGAGGGGCAGCTCTTGCCCGAAATCGAACAGGCGGTTGAGAGCCTCAAGCCGGGACAGGTCAGCGGCGTGGTCCGCACCCCCTTGGGGATCCACCTATTTCACCTGCTCGAAAAAAGCACCGCCTCGGCGGCACGCGGCGAGCCGCTGGAGCAGGTCCACGCCCGTCACATCCTGGTGCTGGTCGGCAAAGGGGCCTCCGAATCGATCTGGGACAAGGCCAAGATCAAGGCCGAAGAGATCCTGGCCAAGGTTCGGGCAGGGGGCGATTTCATCGTCCTGGCTCAAGAGGTCAGTGACGATCCCGGCAGCAAAAATCAGGGGGGCGATCTGGGTTGGTTTGGGCGGGGGCAGATGGTTCAGGAGTTCGAAGATGCCTCGTTTGCTGCTCAGGATGGGCAGGTCATAGGGCCGGTCCGCTCCGCTTTTGGCTGGCACATTATCCAGACACTGGGCCATCGCCAGCTCGCCCCCGACTCCTTCGAGGCACTTAAAGGGGTGGCTGCCGATCGGATCGCCCAGCAAAAATTCCAATCCAAACGGGCCTACTGGCTGCGGCAGCTCAAGCAGGAGGCCCACATAGACCGGCGTTTGTAAGCCGGACGATCTCGCAAAAAAGGCGGCTTTCGGGCCGCCTTTTTCTTTTCATCCCGTTTGGGTTTAATGTGACCGCAAGCACATGGAGGGGGCGGTGGTGGTCACGCATCATCCCGCTCCCATCGACACACGTTTTTTGGCGGATTCGTAGCTTGGAAACGACCGCCCAGCCATGAAATCGGGAGCAGACATGAAACGTATTGCCGCATTGAGTTTGGGTTTGTTGTGGGTGTCTGCTCAGGGGGTTTGGGCCGATACCTCCTTGATTGTGCAACAGGGGATGACCTTGTCCGAGGTTGTCAAACAGCACTACGGCTCGATGCGTCCCGATTTGATGAACAAGGTGCTGGCGGCCAACCCCCAGATCACCAACCCCGATCTCATTCCGGTCGGCACCAAGATCGCCTTGCCCGACGACAACGGCGCAACGGTTGCCGACGACGCCCTGGCGGGGGAGGGGATTCCCGGCTACGCCCGGGTCGTCCACCTCAATGGCCGCGCTCTGGTGAAGAAATCGGGGTTGCCGCTCTACATCCCCGCCATCCTCGAACAGGTGCTGACCACCGGCGACGACCTGTGGGTGCTCAACGCCGCCGAGACGACCTTGGGGCTTGAAAGCGGCGATCTGGTTCGGGTTTCGGGCGAAGCCAAGTTCAAGGTGAGCAGCCTCGAAAACCAAAACGGCGGTGTGCAGGGGGTGCTCGATCTGGTCAAGGGCAAGTTCTGGGGGGCGCTGCACAACCTGCGCGGCCAGGGCGGATCCATGAAATTCCAGACCCACGCCGCCACCGCTGCGGTGCGGGGGACCAAGCTGTCGCTTAACGTTGAGGACGACGCCACCACCATCAAGGTCATCGAGGGGATGGTCGATGTGCAGGTCCCCGGCGCGCCCCAGCCGGTTTCGCTGGCCAAGGGGCAACAACTGAGCCTGAAGAAGGATCAACCGGCCCCCACCACCCCCGAACCGCTCAAGCTTGAGCCCTGGGAGCAAGAGAATCTGCGGCTCGATTTTCAAGCCGCCGACACCACCCCTCCGGTCATCACCCTTACCGGACCTGCCGACAATACCCTGACCAACGGCAAGTCGGTGCGGATTCAGGGTTCGACCGAAGCGGGAGCGACCGCCACCCTCAACGGTCGGCCCCTCACGCTTGGGGCGCAGGGCATCTTCGACATCGAAACCGAGCTGACCCAAGAGGGGGCCAACCTCTTCGTCATTACCGCCAAAGACGGGGCGGGCAACCTGAGCGAAAAGCGGGTCAGCGTGGTGCGCGACACCGTCGCCCCCGAGTTGGCCCTCGACGAGCTAGGCGATGCGGTCACCCGCTCCCCCATCGTCGAAATCCGGGTTCGCACCGAAACCGGCGCTCAGATTAAGGTCAACGACAGCCCCGCATGGGAAACCGCTGTGGGTGGCATTTTCAGCGGCTTTGTCGGCCTGACCCCCGGCCCCAACACCATCACCGTGACCGCCAAGGATGCCGCCGGCAACACCGCCAGCCGCAGCATCGCCGCCAACTGGGACAACATCCCTCCAACCCTGACTTTGAACGCCATCCCTACCGTGACCAACCAAAAGCGGATCGAGGTCAGCGGCAATGCCGACCCCGACGCGGTTGTGGTGGTCAACGATAAGCAGGTCACCGTGGAGGGGGGGAGTTTCAAATTCCCGGTGATCCTGACCGAGGGGCCCAACCTGATTAACGTCATCGCCGCCGACGCGGCGGGCAACATCAAACGGCAGATCGCCAACGTCATGGAGGACACCGTTCCCCCCTACCTGATCCTCGAAGGGGACTTCGCCATCCCCTCGGTGCTGACGCGACAAAAGAGCCTGACCCTGAACGGGACCACCGAGCCGGGGGGAAGCGTGACCGTCAACGGCAAAGGCATTGCCGTACAGCCCAACGGCCAATTCAGCACTACCATCGAGGTGGGTACCCAAAGTCAGGTGCTGCGTATCGAAACGGTCGACGCGGCGGGCAACCGCTCCGGCACCATCCGCACCATCCGTCCCATCGGCAAATAGTCCCTCGCCGGGACGGGCAGCGTAAAAACCGCGCGTCTGGGTAGAGCGGGGGTGGAGGTGGAGGCAACAAAAAACCCGCCGGGGGCGACCTCGGCGGGTTTTTTGTTGGGGTGTGGGGGCGTAGGGTGGATAAGCGCAGCGCATCCACCAGCAGGGGGCGACATTGAGCAAGAGCGCCGGCTTCAGCGCAGAAAAGAGCGCCGGCTTCAGCGCAGAAAAGAGCGCCGGCTTCAGCGCAGAAAAGAGCGCCGGTTTCGGCGCAGACCCTCCCTCGGAAAAAAGGTGGATGCGCTGCGCTTATCCACCCTACGTCGACGTCACGGCAGGTGCGTCCGCCTTACCCCCATCCCCGCACACAATCTCCAGCAGCCCGATGTCGCGGCTGCGCCCCCTTGCCGAGAACATGCCGATGTCGCGCAAGGGGAAGGGGTGGATCAGAGCCGCCTCGGTGGTGGCGGTGGTGATCCCCTCAAGCCCCCGTTCTTTCAAGGCATCCTGCAAGCGCGAGGTCAGATTCACCGCGTCGCCGTTGATCGTGTATTCCAGCCGGTACGAGGTGCCGACATGGGCCAGCACCACCTCGCCGGTATGGACCGTCGCGCCGCAGCGCAGTCCGTAGCGGCGCTCCAGCTCGGGGTTCTGGTTCAGCACCGCACAAGCGGCCCGCAACGCCCGGTCGGCGTGGTCGGCCAGGGGGGTCGGAGCGCCGAAAAAGGCCAAAATGCCGTCCCCCGCAAAGCGGTTGATCACCCCGTGTTCCCCCTCGATTTTGGGTACCACCAGATCGAAGAAACCATTGAGGGTCTCGACCACCGCCTCGGGGGTGTTCTGTTCGCTGTAGGTGGTGAAGCCGCGCAGGTCGACGAACATGATGGTGATGACCCGCCGCTCCCCCTTGCGCAGTTGGTCGATGGAGGTGTCGATCAACCGCATCGCCTCGGTGTGGGGGATGTACCGGGTCAGGCTGCGCATCAAGGAGCGGGTTTCGAACAAATACCGTCCCAACAGCGACAGCACATAGGTCGCCAATAGAGCGATCACCGTCGGCAGCACCGGGGGGATCTCCCCGCCCAGGATCACCATCGCCTCGACAACGATGACCCAAAGCAGCACCACCTCGGCAATGCGTACCCAGGTGAAACGGCGCTTTTTGAGCATCCCCATCGCCGCCCCCTCCAGGGCGACCGAGGCGACCACCAGGGCGATCCACAAAAGCTGCATCGCCGGACTCATGGGAGGCTTCAGGTCGTGTCCGGCAATCTGTTGAAAACGCTGGGCCATCAGATCGACCCCCGGAATCACCCACCCCCCTCGCACCGGCCAAAACTGGCTCAACCCCGCCGCCGACGACCCCAAAAACACCACCGCCCCGTCGAACGCCTTCAGGGGGATCGAGCCGGTCAG
Source organism: Proteobacteria bacterium CG1_02_64_396 (assembly GCA_001872725.1). Classification (NCBI taxonomy): domain Bacteria; kingdom Pseudomonadati; phylum Pseudomonadota; species Proteobacteria bacterium CG1_02_64_396. Next base: position 12,467 of record MNWR01000069.1, read on the forward strand.
GCAGTCGATGAACGAAAACCGGGGCATCAAAATGGTGTCGCCGCTGCCGATGGTCTCGGGGAAGAGATGCAGGTTCGACCAACCGGTGGGGGGGGCGCCCGCCTGGGGGTGGGCGACCTGATACACCGCCCATGGCAACGAGGATTCGGCGATGCCGCCGACCCCATCCACCTGCTCCCTGCCGAGCCGGATCACCCCGTCGGCATCCGGGAAGAGGTTGGCAAACCCGTGGGGGGCCAGGGGATCGAGCAGGCTCGGCTGCGGCAGCTTAACTTCGGGAACCTCTCCCGAAAGATCGAGGTGGCTGGCCCACACAATGTTGTTGGGTAGATCGGCCAGCCGTTGATCGAACCCCTCCAGCATTTGGGGGGGGAGCTCGGGGATGCCGCGGGCCGCCGCCTGGATCTGCACCAACGTCGACCACTGGTCGGGATCGAGGATCAGCAGATCGACCCCAACCGCCGTGGCGTGCTGGGCGATGGGGGTCAAGACTTGGGCCAGATACAGCCGGGGCCACTGCGAAAAGGGGCCGAGGGTTTCAAGGCTGCGCTCGTCGATGTCGACGATGAAGACCGGCCAAGGGGAGGGGGGGGGCGAGGGGAGTTGCCGGGCCAGGGGATCGCTCAGGCTGGCATCGAGCCGCTGCGAAATCGCGGTGGGGAACACAATCGGCCCCGCTGCCAGCATCCAGCCCAGCAGGGATGCCAGGGTGATGGAATAGCTGCGGCGCCAACGGGTGTGCAAACGCGATGCGGTCATGGGTCGTCCCTGGGGCGATGGGTAGAAGGGGGGGAGTATAGCGGCTGGGATGGGGCGACCCCATTGAATCTCAAGGCGCCCCGCACCATCATCCCCGGCCCGCCGAATCGGGCGGAGATTTCAGTTGAAAGAAGGGGCAAAAGCCGTGTTTTCCAAACGCATCGACCGTCTGACCAGCTCATTGGTCCGCGAAATTCTGGCGCTCACCCAAAAACGGGATGTCATCTCGTTTGCCGGGGGGCTGCCCGCCGAATACACCATGCCCCCCTTCGATTTTGCCGATATTCCCCCCCACCTGCGCCAGTATGGCACCACCGAGGGGGAACCGGCGCTGCGTCAGGCCATCGCCGAGCAGGTCACCGCCCTGGGGCGCCCCTGCACCGCCGATCAGGTGTTGATTACTTCGGGCTCCCAGCAGGGGCTCGATCTGGTCTCGAAACTCTTCATCGATGAGGGGACGCCGGTGCTGGTCGAGTCGCCCAGCTACCTGGCGGCGTTGCAGTCGTTCAAGCTCTTCGGCGCCCGTTTCGACGCGTTGCCGCTGAGCCCCTCGGGGGTCGATCCAGCGCAAATGCGGACCGAGATCGAGCACAATCGCCCCGCCTTCGCGTACCTGATTCCCACCTTCCAGAATCCATCGGGGTACTGCTACGACCGGGCGACCCGGCAGGCGGTGGCGCAGGTGCTTGAAGAGCACGGGGTGCCGCTGATCGAAGACGAGCCCTACCGCGAGCTGGTCTTCGACGACTGCGACCGCCAGCCCATCTGCTCCTTCATGACCAAGGGGCCCTGGGTCTACCTGGGGTCGTTTTCGAAGACCGCGATCCCCGGTTTTCGCATTGGCTTTATGGTCTGTTCCCCCGAGCTTTACCCCTACTTTGTGCGGCTGAAGCAGTCGACCGATCTGCACACCAACCGGATCGGCCAGTGGTGGATCGGCCAGTTTGTTTCTGGCCCCGACTACGCCGCCCATCTCGACAAAGTGCGCGGCGCTTACAAAGAAAAGCGCGACCTGATGGCCGCCGCCCTAGGGCGGCACATGACCGGTTTGGCCCAGTGGGAGAGTCCCAAAGGGGGGCTGTTTTTCTGGTTGCAACTGGCCCACAAAATCGACACCCGGTTGCTGCTGGTCAAGGCGCTCGACAAAAACCTGGCCTTCATGCCGGGCGAGCCCTTCTTCCCCGGCAACGTGGAGCAAAGCGGCATGATCCGGCTGAACTTCAGCCACGCCGACGCGGCGGGGATCGAGAAGGGGGTGACGATCCTGGCGCAGACGATCCGCGAGTTCATCGCCGATATGCCCGAAGATGGGGGGGGGCCGGTCGAGATCTGATCCGCCGCCACTTGCCCACCGCACCAACCAAAAGGCCACGGGAAACCGTGGCCTTTTGTGTATCTGAATCATCAACATGTAGGAGCGCCGCCCTCGGCGCGATGCGGTTTTTGGCGGGATCCCTGCCGAGCGACAACGCTGCCGAGGCATCCCACGGGGGAGGCAAAGGGCATCGCCCCGAGGGCGGTGCTCCTACGGGTTTATTTCAATGACCCCTTACGGCCCCGACACCATCCGCGCTTTTTGTTCCGAAAACTCGGCGGCGTTCCCCCCGCCGTGGCCGCCGCTCGCGGCACCGACCAGTTTGATTCCCCGGCTGTGGACCCCGAGGTTTCCCTGCACCACATAGACCCCCCCTGCGTCTTGTGTGGCGACCTCCCCCAACGGGGCGGTGCTGGCGTAGACGGTGACCGACTCGTCGCCAAAGGGGGGGGAGACCTCTAGGTCGAAGCGGTCCTCCCCATCGGGAATCGAATACACCACCCCCCCCTGAAAGTGGTTGGCGCTGCGGTAGGAGTTGGGCAGCAGTTGCACCTGGGTGCCGTCGGCCTGCTGGTACACCACCCTGGCATAAAAGGGTTTGTTCCCCTTCAGATACACCTGCATGTGCTCCCCCGGTTGGTAGTGCTCTTGGCTGGTCCAAACCTTCACCGTGAGGGGGGCGGTTGGATCGTCGAGCGTGTTGCGCCCCCCCTTTTTGGCAGCCTGGGCAATCGCCGCCTCGTCGGGGGTAACCTCGGCCTTGATCTTCATGCCGAAGCAGTCGCCCGCCATCGGATCGTTGTACCAACCCCGTTGCAGCACCTCGATCACCGTCACCTTGGCCGCCGAGTAGGCGGCAATTAGGTCGTCGGTGAGCATGGCGTTTTCGACCGTGGACTGACTCTTGACGTAGGTGGCCGCCGATTCGGCCGCTGCCCGCTTGGTCTCGGCCAGCGCCTGGGTTTCGGTCTGTTTACGCGACAGCGAATCGCCCATACAGGCCGAGCCGTCGACCTCGACGATGGTGGAGCTCCCCCCCCAGGCGGCGGGGGGGGTTAGCAGCAGGGTGGCAGCGAGCAATCCGGGCAGGGCAGAGGGGCGCATCAACGGCTCCTGGATCGAGAGAACATCGGGGAAGGGCGCCGACTTTAGAAACCGTAACCGCAGTGTGCAACGCTCGGCTTTTGGGTGTGTGATTGGCTTCAGGCCGGGGGGAGCGGTTCGGGGTTCACGGGGCGGGGGGGAACCAGCTTTTTGAGGATCAGCGGGGGAATCAGGGTCGTCAGGGCGATGACCAGAATCAGGATGGCGTAGATCGGCCCGCTGAGGATCTCCATCGTCCGTCCCAGCTCGGCGAAGATCAATCCCACCTCGCCGCGGGGCAGCATCGCCACCCCGATCAACAGACGCTCGTGGACTGGGCCGGGGGTCAATATGGGGACCGCCATTTTGCCGATGCTCGCCACCATCAGCAGCGCCGCCGTCGCCCCCCAGATGTGCCAATCGCCCCAGTGGACGGCCGACAAATCGAGGGACAGCCCCACCACCACAAAGAAGATCGGGGTGAAGAGGTGGATGATCGGTTGGGTCTGTTTTTCGATGGCGGCAACGAAGGCGCGGTCGTTGTGCAGGGCGATTCCCATCGGCACGTAAAAGCGGCGCGACAGGGCAATCCCGGCGGCGAATCCTCCCACCAGATGGGGGGCGCCGACCTCCTCGGCCAGCCAGGCGAAGAAGAGAACCAGGGTGACGATGGCCACCGGAATCCAGCCATCGCCGTCCCGCCCCCGGTCGACGCGGTGGATCACCTTGGCCATCGCCTTGGCGGCCAGGGGGGCGAGGATGAGAAACATGCCGATGAAGAGGATCACCTTGCCCGCCTCGCCGATCCGCACCTCGCCGAAGCGGGCGAAGTCGACCAGGATCGCCAGCATCACCACCCCGATGATGTCGTCGATGACCGCCGCCCCCAAAACGATTTGCGCCGCCTTGGTCCGGGTTTGCCCCAGGTCGGAAAGAACCCGAACCGTGATGCCGATGGAGGTGGCGGTCAGGGTGCCGCCGACGAACAGGGCGGTCAGATCGTTGGCCCCCATGACGAACTTGGCGACCAAAAAGCCGCCAATCAGCGGCAGCAACACCCCACCCAGCGCCACTGCCACCGAGCGGCTGCCCGAGGACACCAGCTTACCCAGGTCGGTCTCCAGCCCGATTTTGAACAGCATCAGGATGATCCCGACCTCGGCGAGAAAACGCAGGGTTTCGGTGGGGGAGATCCACCCCAGCAAACTGGGCCCCAACACCACCCCCGCCAGCATCTCCCCCATCACGGCGGGGATGTTCAGACGGTTGGCGATCTCACCGAAGATCCTGCCGATGAGCAAAACCACCAGAAGGATCAACAGCAGGTTGGAGGGGTGTTCCATGGCAGGCCTGTTTTGGGGTGGGGGAGGGGGCCTTTACGATACCCTAAATCGGGGGCGGAGGGGTTGGGAGGAAATCACCGAAGGGGGGTGGAGGGGATGGGGTGACAGGGGGGGCAAGTGGTTCCAACCAGCGCCCCTCCCCCTGCCAGGAGGAGGCTTAACCTACAACCCCAACCGCCCCAACAACGCTGCCACCCGCTCCTCGGTCTCGGGCAACGTCTTGATCGGCCGCCCCCACTCCCGGTCGGTTTCACCGGGCCATTTGTGGGTGGCGTCCAGCCCCATTTTCGAGCCGAGCCCCGAGACCGGCGAAGCGAAGTCGAGGTAGTCGATGGGGGTGTGGTCGATCAGCAACGTGTCGCGCTTGGGATCCATCCGGGTGGTGATCGCCCAGATCACATCCTCCCACTTGCGGCAGTCGACCTCTTCGTCCACGACGATGACGAACTTGGTGTACATGAACTGCCTTAAGTAAGACCAGATCCCCATCATCACCCGCTTGGCGTGCCCGGCGTACTGCTTGCGGATCGAGACCACCGCCAGCCGGTAGGAACACCCCTCGGGGGGAAGGTAGAAGTCGACGATCTCGGGGAACTGCTTTTGCAGCAGCGGAATGAACACCTCGTTGAGCGCCGCCCCCAGCACCGCCGGTTCGTCGGGGGGCCGCCCGGTGTGGGTCGAGTGGTAGATCGGGTCTTTGCGGTGGGTGATCCGCTCGATGGTGAAGACCGGGAAGTCATCAACCTCGTTGTAGTAGCCGGTGTGGTCGCCGTAGGGTCCCTCGGGGGCGGTCTGCCCGGGATGGATCACCCCCTCCAGCACGATCTCGCCCCCCGCCGGAACATTCAGCCCCAAATCCCGCTGCGCCTGACCGACCGGATCGGCGATACGGGTGCGCTCGCCGCGCAGCAATCCAGCGAATTGATGCTCCGACAAGGTGTCGGGGATCGGGGTGACCGCCGCCAGAATCGTGGCCGGATCGGCCCCCAAGGTGACCACCACCGGGAAGGGTTCTTTTGGGCGAGCGATGCACCAGTCGCGGTAGTCGAGCGCCCCGCCCCGGTGAGAAAGCCAGCGCATGATGACCTTGTTCTTGCCGATCACCTGCATGCGGTAGATCCCCATGTTCTGCCGCTTGCGGGTCGGCCCTTTGGTCGCCACCAGCCCCCAGGTGATGAGCGGCGCGGCGTCCTCGGGCCAGCAGGTCTGCACCGGCCAGTCGGCCAGATCGACCGCCTCGCCCTCTAGGATCACCTCCTGGCAGGGGGGATTTGAAACCTTCTTGGGTAACATCGAGGCGAGGTTTTTGAGTTTGGGGATCCAACCCAGGGCATCCTTAAACCCCTCGGGGGGCTGGGGCTCTTTAAGCTCGGCCAGCAGGGCGCCGATTTCGCGCAAACGGGCGACCGACTCGGCCCCCATCCCCAGCGCCACCCGCTCCTTGGTGCCGAAGAGGTTGGTCAGCACCCGACGGTTGGATTGGCCGGTGGGCGACTCGAAGAGCAGCGCCGGACCGCCCGACTCCAACACTTTTTGAGACAGCAAACTCATTTCAAGCTTGGGATCGACCGGCTCGCTCACCCGCTTGAGGTCGCCGCGGGATTCGAGCAAATCGAGAAAACCGCGCAGGTCGTGGATGGCAGACATGAAGGCTCCTGAAAGTGCGGAAGATACAGGGGGTCAGGATGCCAGGGGGTGAGGGGTGGGGGCAACCGGGGCGACCCGAGCCATCCGTCCCCATACGTCCTTTGAGGCGTCATCCCCGCGCAGGCGGGGATTCAGGCGTCGGGGTCGGAGCGGTGGGTACGTTCCAACAGGCGGTGAAGGATCAATCGAGCAGCTTCACCCGATCCAACCGAATCCAGTGGCGCAGGTGGTGTTCGTCCTCGAAGAGTCCGAATTCCACCCCATTCTGGGTGTTGAATTGCAGGGGCAGCCCGCGAATCGCCACCTCCTGCCCGTCGTCTTGAATCAGCCCGAGCTTGAGCCGCTGTTTCAGGGTCGCCGCCGCTTCGAAGCGGTCATAGAGGGCGCAGGGGATGGGGGTGTAGGGGGGAATGGTCATGACGGCCTCCTTTGCATGGAACGCTGGGGGAATACCGCTTGGAGGGCAAGGAGGGCAAGCGGGTTCATGTGGAGGGGGGTCTAGGAGTCTGTCGGACTTGAGATCGTCCTACTCGGCAATTGCTCCTGCATTGCTCTACCTCCTGCATCCATGCAGTCGTGCGCCGGCGGGTAATCGGTCCAAATTTCCCCGGTTTTTCGTCACATAGCCACCACTATGATCCTCAAAACCGTGAAAATTTGGCCTCGATTCCCCACTCGGCTCGCTACGGACGCTCAAGCCCGACAGACTCCTAGACAAGCGCTGATTGATTAAGGAAACGTTGATTAAAGACCTCCTGCCTTGAATCGGCACGCTGCGCCAAAAAA
>MNWR01000070.1 GCA_001872725.1 Proteobacteria bacterium CG1_02_64_396
GGTGTCGTGGTCGGGATGGGTGTTGGCGGCGATATAACGGAAAGCCACCGAATCGTGGGTCGCACGCTCGATCTTCCGGCTGGAAAACACCCCCGTCGCGTAGCCGTAGATCAATAGCGCCAGCAAAATGCGGGGATGATGCGCTGCAGAGCCCCGACCGGCGTAACTCCGGATCAGGTCGGTCAAATCCAATTGATCCACCACCTCCACCACAAACCGCGCCAAATGATCGTCGGGCAGCCAATCCGACAACGACGGCGCAAGCAAATACGGGGCACGGCGGTCGGCGGGGATGAATCGGCTCATCATCGGGGCTCCTCGGCTTGTTACGACAGATGCCTCATATCGTCTCATGTCCTTGGGAAAAGTCCGACAGACTCCTAGAGGTTGCGAGAGGGGCCGGACTGGTGGTCTGTGCATGGGGCAACCATGGGGCCTTCATGGGTAGGTCGGGCCATGTTGTTGAGATGCTGCGATCAGAACATCTTGAGTTGCATGCACTGATCGTCAACGGTTCTGGTGAACCGGGGCACCCCCTTTACTTGGCGAAATCGAGAACCCCACAAAATTTTTGACTGGTACCTATTGAGTACCATTTTTAATCCTGCTAGGATCTAGGTGTTGGTGATGAAGCGGGGACAGCCCGCCTTGTTTTTTAACCTGTGTGGTACCTTTTTGGTACCAATCAAAGGAGGAATGGACATGCAAGGATCCGAAAGAATCGACCAGGTATCAAAAGTCCTCGCCGAGATTGCCATCTCGTCCGGTGCCTGCGGAGTGGATAAAGACGGCCGCATAATACTACCGCCCCCCGGGGGGGGCATTGCGGTAGTGGTAGGCGATTTACCGGTGGTAGCGATATCTCTAAACCGCCTGATGGAGGTCGTCACGCAGCTCGGTCCGAACAATTGGATTGGGGTTGCAGCTGACGAGGTGGCCTACGCTGAGACGTTGACCACGGCCCCAGCCGTCTGGTTGGCGGGATCAAGAAAGGCGGGGTAACCATGGTTGTCATCGTGCGGGACGAGAGGATGTATCCAGAGGAAGCCGAGATGATCCGACGCCTCTCTGATGAAGCGCGGTACCTGCAAGGGGTGATGGTCCGTGAGGGGAGCTTCGGGCCAATCAGTGGCCAAGCTGCGAGGATCAGGAATGTCCCTGGAAGGATCGCCGAATTGGTTAAGTCTGGGATCCCAGTGGACACCGTTTACAGAATCAAGTCTGAGGAAATCGAGCTGTTGCCAGAGGTTTGTCGCCCTCAGACCAAAGCCGTTGCGCGCCATTTGCTGCGCCACGGGTCGATTACACCGGCGGATTCGGCACGCATCGGGGTCGCACACCTGCGCGCCAGAATCGCGGAAATCAGGCGTTCTGGTTTGACGGTTGGAACGAATTACAGAATTCGAGGATATGAGCCCTCAGCGGCGAACCACCCAGATTTGTAGGTGGTTCGCCGGTGGCGGCATCGCTACTCCTCCCCACTTCGCCCCATCACGGGGCGCCTTTTCGGGGCGTGGCGCAGTCTGGTAGCGCATCTGCTTTGGGAGCAGAGGGCCGGAGGTTCGAATCCTCTCGCCCCGACCAAAAACCAAGTGGAGGAATGATGGAAAAGCTTTCGGTTGGGAAAAGAGTCAAGTGGCAGTCTGGAGCCGGATGGGGACGCCCCCGATAGCACACCAGCAGATCAGAGATCTGCGGCAGGATGGCGCCAACCCACTAGGCCAAGGGGAAGCGCCTCGATCAGTTCGAGAGTAGTGGGGTGGGTATGCCCGTGTTTTCACAGGTAGCACGGGAGCAACCACGAAACAGCTTGCCGAACTTACCTTGATACGGCAGGGAAGGTGCCCGGTTGCCCTCCCGTGCAACATGAACCGCCGCCAATAGGTCGGGCAAGGTGCGGCTTTATAGCTCCCCTTGAAATATCCCCACCGGACGCATTGCACCTGCGACACAACCACAGAAATCACGCACAGGTGAGACACAAATGACCCCCCAGACCCTGACGCTCACTGGATTCACCGGCATCCGCAAGGGGCTCGGCCTCAAAACGGTCACCGTTGATCTGACAGCTGTGGACGGATCCTTGATTGCTTTGGTGGGGCCCAATGGGCGCGGCAAGACCACCATCCTAGACAACCTCCACCCTTACCGCCTCATGCCTTTCCGGGCCAAGGGCTATACCGCCCGCACCTTCAGTTTCTATGACCAAGTGGACGGCGACGGAGGCAAGGACCTGATCTGGGAGCACGAAGGTGTTCTCTATCGCTCGGCGTTGGTTTTCAAAGGGGCGAACAAGACCCAAAAGACCGAGGCCTACCTCTTTCAGTACAACGGATCCGGGTGGGATCCAGCCATTACCGCCGACGGCTTGACGTCCGACGGCAAGACCAATACCTACGATAGCCAGATCGAGAGCATTCTCGGGCACCCTCAACTGTTTTTCTCCTCAGTTTTCTCGGCACAGGGTAGCAAGACACTCGACAGCGCTGGTGCGGGCGAGACGAAAGAGTTGATGGGGGAGCTTCTGGGTGTGAATCACCTCCTCAAACTCGCAGAGCGCGCGCGCCGGGTAAAGTCGATCCTGATGGATCGGTTGGCATCAACTCGGTCCGCGAAGGACCGCATTAACGAACTGGAGGGGAGGATCGGCAGTAACGAACGGGCATTGCCCCAGATGCGGGCAGACCTTTTTGCCAAAACCGCAGAAGAAAAGGCGGCCATGCGCCAATTGATGGCCGCAAACGCAAAGCTGGCCGAGGAGGATTCGGCGCTGCAGGAGTCGATCCGGCACGATATCCGCCGACATGAGCTGACCCAATTGCTCCGTGGCATCGCGGGGAGGAAGGAGCGTGGCGAAGAGGATGCGCGATCCCGCATTACCAGCGCCGGGGACCGCGCGGCACGGGCGGATTCGGAGTGTTCCGAGACCCTCCGGCTCATCAAAGAGCGGCGGGCCGAAATTGCCGTCACCAAGGCGACGACAACCAGTCGTCTGAGCCAACGGGCGGAAATCAAACAAGCCGAGGATTCTCTCCCTGCGCTCAATGCAGATCTTGCCACCGCCAAACTCAAGGTGTCCGAGATTCGCGGCCGGAAAGAAGATGTTGCTGAAAGACTGCTCCGTCTCGGCACAATCGAGGCCAGCATCGGCGAAATCAAAGAGCGTGGGACTGCGGTCGCCGCCGAACTCGCAGGGCTCCGACATCGGTCTACCCTTCTGGAAACTGTCCCCTGTTCGGGGGGGCATATCCACGCCGACCAATGCAAGCTCCTCTGCGGCGCCCGGCAGGACCGCGATCTTGTCCCCCAGGTCAGCGCGAAACGAGAGGATTTGCTGGCGCAGTATCTCGCGCTCAAATCCGAAAAAGAGACGCTCGACTCTGATATCAAGTTGCTTCAATCGGAGTTGGCCCTGGAGTTGTTTTCTGCCGAAAACGCCATGAACCGAGCCCAGCGGGCAAGGGATGAGGCTTTCTTCCTGGCATCGCTGGCTGCAACCCTCGATCAGGCCGAAGAGATGCTTCGGGTCCTCGCCGACGATGAGGCCCGACTCACCGCCCAGGAAGACGCGGCCCAGAGTAAGGCCGAATCCGAGAAACGTCTGGCCTTGGTAGAGGCTGATGAGATCCGCGCAGACCTTGAAATCAAGCGCGAAGAATGGGCGTCCGAATCGGCTGCCATTGAGCTCCAGATCGAAGAAATCCCCACCGGCAACACGGCTGCGGTTGATCAGGCCAGAATCGCCCAGGAACAAGCTGAGAAGCAGCATGCAGCTGCGCAGCGTTCATCCCGTGATCTATCAACCAGGGTCACCCAAACAGAAGCGGAAATCTCCGCCGACATCGAGCAGCTCAAAACGCTCGAATCAGAGCGCGAGCTGATCACTACCCTGGAAGGCGAGATTGCCCACTGGGATCTACTCGCTAAGTGTCTCGGAAAGGACGGGATCATCGCCCTTACAATCGATGATGCCGGACCCCAACTTTCCTCCCTCGCAAACGACCTCCTTCTTCGCACCTTTGGTCCACGGTTCTCGCTGTCAATCCGCACGCAGCGGGAGAAGGCGGATGGTGACCTGGCCGAGACATTCAAGATCGTTGTCTTCGACGGGGAAGCAGATGGCGAGGAGGCACCGCTTGAGGCCATGAGCGGCGGGGAGCGCATCTGGATCAACCGCGCCATCGCAATGGCGATCGCCTTGTTCCATGGGGCTGCATCGGGACGCAACTACGGGACACTCTTCACCGATGAAGCCGATGGGGCCCTCGACCCGGCCCGCAAGCGCCACTTCATGACGCTGAAACGGGCGATGATCGATATCGGTGGCTTCAATCGGGAGATTTTCATCTCCCACACCCCTGAACTCCAAGATATGGCCGACGCAACCATCCGCGTCGAAGAACTGGCCGGAGATCCAGTATGAAAGTGATCTTGATTGGTGAGCACGATAAAGGGCTCGGAACACCGTTCCCCGCATCGACCGTCAGCGGGAAACGCCGTCGCACAATCATCGCCGATGTTGGTCTCAATTGTGCCCTGGGTAATGCCTTCATCTTCGTCATGGGGGGGAAGACACATCCGAACGACCTCACCTCCATGACGGCAGGCTTCGACGTCGTCGTTGCCCTCGGAGCCGTTGCTGAGAATGCATGCATTGAGCAGGGAATTTCCCCGACCCGCCTCCCCCATCCAGCTGTGAGGGGACAAGCCCAGCTCGCAGCTCTGCGCGACGGGCTCGGGGCCTTAGCCATTCGGCAAAGGGGGGGTGGGCAATGATGAAAGAACCACCGGGGACCGGGATATTGGAGCAGCTCCAGGGACAGCTCGACCAAATATCCCGCCAGTTGCAGGAACTGCGTGAGCACAGAGGACCGACCGGATTTATACCGGTGCCGAAATGGGACCAGCGCTACATGTGGCCAACTGTTGCAGGACTGCGCGACCTCATCCAACACCGCAATTTCAATGGTCTCGGCACCTCCGGTGCTCTCATACGCCACGGGAACAAGGGCACTGGCTGGCTCATCGATCCGGATCGATTTTTCGAATGGGCAAGGTCGTCAGGTCATCAGCTGCCCAACGCCGAGGAAAAGCAATGAGCAACGCCCACACGATCGGGACCCCCACCGGGAACGGATGGTCCGATGTTAAATTGAGCGGGCTCGATATTTCCGCTATCAACCCCAAGAATGGCGCCAAGTACAGCCCTAACCTCTTCAAATGGTTGTCAGCCAGAGGACGCCCCATGAGATTTGCCGGGTATTCAGGAGTGGGGATGGGATCCTGATGATCGGATTTCTGGATCATGACGATCCAAGGTGGTTCACAGGTGCACGACTTATGGCCGTCCTGTGCAACTCCCGCGAAATATCCGGGGCTTTCATCGCTTCCGATCTGGGCGGTCTAACTGAGATCGCCGATTTCTGGGATCGGTACACCACTATTGGGCGCTGCGTGATCGACCCGGAACACCGGGAAGTCTTCGTCGGAGATAAGAACCGTTGGCAGGTTCAGGGTGACTTCAGGAGGTGCCTCTGGTGCGGTGGTATGACGCAAAGGCGCCGAACGGAATTGAAAGTGACTCGCCGAGTGGTTTGGGATTCATGGCATCCCTAAGGACCGCGCGCTACAGGGAAGAACCACTCTCCAGATCAAGTCAATTCGGCTTGAGTCATGCCACATTCCCGAACACTTTCCCCATCAACCCCCGGAATTCAGCCATCTTAGACACCACATTGGTGGTGTGCTGCTCACCGATGTGGGCGTAGCGCTGTACCATGGAAAGTGATCGGTGACCCATGGCCGCCGCAATTTCTGGCAACGTCGCACCCGACATGGCCAAGTATGAGGCGAAAGTGTGCCGGAGGTCGTGCCATCGGAAATTCTCAATCCCGGCACGACCCAACGCATGGTCGAAAGCCTCCCGAACACTGACTGGCCTTCTCGGGTCGTTCGGCGACGGCCACACAAGATCGCTCCCACCACCGCCCCCGATCCTGACCACCTTCAACAACCTATCGGCCATGATGTCGCGTGCCTCACCTACCAACGGGACAGCTCGACGATGACTGTTTTTCGTCTCTTCCAAGCGTCCGTAGGCGTAGCCACCCTGAAACGTCACCTGCCCCCTCCTCATTTCAAACTGCTCGCTCTTGCGCATGCCGGTTGAAAGAGCCACGACGACAGCCGGATAGAGATCACTGGATCGGCTTCGTCGGCATTCTTCGAACAGAGCCTCCCTCTCGTCGTCATCGAGCCACCTGACCACCCCGGGGGGCTCCTTCCGCTTCTTCACGCGGGACGCTGGATTGACTTCCAACAACATCCACTCGCCAGCGCAGAGGCCCATCACCCGGCTGATGTCAGCGTAGTAGCGGTTGACCGTCGCAGGGGCGCGATCAATAGCTTCGAGCTGTTGGGAGATGATCGCCGGGGTAACCTGGTCGATCCTGAGACTGCCGATTCGGAGAACCCACCACTCTAGGTGCCGGAGAGGATTGGATTGGTCTTTGAGGGTGGTGAAGTGGTGTGACTTGGTGTAGCGGGTAATCGTGTCTTCGACGGTGGGGATCAGCGATGCCGCGGCCCTGCGTTCAGCCTCGGGGACGTAAGTCCCGGACCTGATATTCGCCTCCACCTGGGTGGCCCAGGCTTGGGCCTCCTTCTTGGTTGGCCACGTTTCAGAAAGGCTGTACCCGCCCATCCTGATTTTCGCTCGCCACGAGGTCTTTCCAGTCGAGGATTGAACCCTCTTTTCATACGTCGCCATGTCGTGCTCCTGGGGGGAGGAGTGTTCCAACTGTCCCACCAGTGTCCCATGGGGTTTTTAGTGCGTCAAACAGACCGGGCGCACGAGAAGCAAAAAACCCCCGACAGATCAGCGTCTATCGGGGGTTTTTGTTGGTGCCGGAGGTCGGAATCGAACCGACACGGGTGTTAGCCCACCGGATTTTGAGTCCGGCGCGTCTACCTGTTCCACCACTCCGGCTTCGTCCACACCCTCTCAACCGTCTGGCGATTTTGCGGGGTGTCCGAAAAGGGCGCGAAGGATGCAGTTCCGGATGGCGATGGTCAAGAGGGAGGGGCCTCGTTATGATCCCGACCCTTCTTGACCCCTGCCGTCGGCCCATTTCGCCAGGACCAAAAGCATGATCGACTACCACATGCACACCCCGCTTTGCCGTCATGCCAGCGGCAGTGTCGAGGAATATTGCCAGCAGGCGCTACGCCGGGGGCTGCATGAGATCGGCTTCTCCGACCACAGCCCGATGCCGCCCTGGTACGACGCCCAGTGGCGAATGAAAGCCGAAGAGCTGCCGACCTACATCGATTGGGTGCAGCAGGCCCAGGCCAGGTATGCGGGACGGTTGACGATCCGCATGGGGTTGGAGGCCGATTTTCACCCCGGCACCGAGGAATACGTGGCCGATCTGCTCAAGAGCCACCCCTGGGATTTTGTCATCGGCTCGGTCCACTACATCGCCAATTGGGGCTTCGACAATCCCGCCTTTGTGCGCGATTTCGACACCCGAGACATCGACGAGGTCTACCGTCAGTACTTCCGACTGTTGCGCCAATCGGCCCAAAGCGGTCTGTTTGACGTCATTGGCCACCCCGAACTGATCAAAAAATTCGGCCACCGCCCCACCCGGGTTTTGGACGCAGAGATGGCCCTAACCACCCGCTGTTTTGCCGACTGTGGTATCGCCATCGACGTCAACACCGCCGGGCTGCGCAAGCCGGTGGCCGAGCGCTACCCCGGCGACCCGTTTTTGCACCACCTGATCGCTGCCAAGGTGGGGCTGTGTGTGGGATCCGATGCCCACCGCCCAGAAGAGGTCGGTTTTATGATTGCCGAGACCCTGGCCCATCTGGCCGAGCTTGGGGCGACGACCATTCGCACCTTTCAAGGGCGCACCCCCAGCGAGCGGCCCATCCACGAATTGCTGAAAGTGGCATGAAATTCCCTTTGAGCCTTTTCTTTGGTCAACAATACACGGCATCGCGCCGGGTGCGGCGCTCCTATCTTCATGGTTGGGGCGCCCTGCTCGCCTGCGCCCTACTTCTGGCCCCGACCGCCCCCGCCTGGGGCGACGATGAGGAGGGGCCCCTCGTCGTCGATGCCAATAAGCCCCCCCAATACCGGGTGTTGATCGGGCTTTGGAGCCTCGATGACCCCTTGCTGGCCGGAGGGCGCCCCCCGCTGGCCCACCCTGCCGTGGTGCGGGACGAATGGCCCGAGACCGATCCCCCCAACCCCATGGCCCGCAAAGAAAAAGAGGCGGTCCGCAGCCGCTGGCACACCCTGGCCCGGATCGACGCCATCGTCACGGTGGGGCATGGGGTCGAGCAGATTCGGCTGCCCGACCGCACCGATCTGGGGGGCCATACGATTGATCTCAGTTGGGGCATCAAGCAGGGGGGGGCTGGATACGTCTTTGACCTGGAGGCCCAGGTCACGGTGGTCGACCGACTGCGGATGATCGAGGGGGCGGTGGAGCCGGTATCGCGTCGACTTACTCTGTCGGAACACTTCAAACCCTTCCGCCACGAACTGCATTTGTTCCAAAATGGTCGACTGGCCGCCTTGATGTGGATGACCCCGTGGGAGGATCCAGCCGTCACCCCTCAGGGGCAGGGGACCTCAAGCCAGAAGGTGACCGGCCCGTCATTGGTCAGCGACACCGCCATGTCGGCTCCAAAGCGCCCCTGAGCGACCTGACCTTGGTGACGGGTTGAGGCCCGGCGCACCCATTCGGCGAAGAGTTGTTGCGCTCGGTCGGGGGGGCAGGCGCGATCGAACGAGGGGCGGCGCCCCTTGCGGGTGTCGGCACATAAGGTGAATTGGGGCACCAGCAGCAGCCCTTGGCCGGTGTCGGCCAAACTAAGGTTCATCTTGCCCTGGGGGTCGGCCAGCACCCGGTAGTTCAAAAGGCGCTCCAGCCCCGGATCGAGCACCGCCTCGCTGTCGTCCCGGTCGAAGCCGACCAGCACCAGAAGTCCCGGCCCGATGGTCCCGATGGGCTCACCGGCGACCGTGACCTCGCCATGGGTCACCCGTTGAATCAGCAATTTCATCCGTTTAAAACCTTAGAGTGCTCAATGAATAAAATCGTGAAAGCTGTTGGATTTTATGCTCTTTTATCGCTTGTATCGGCCTGCGCCACCGTGGTGGTCGAGCAGGGGAGCATCATGCCGCAAGAGGTGGTGGATCAGATTCATGCGGGGATGAACCAGGATCAGGTCGCCAAGCTGATCGGCCACCCCCTGGAGCAAAACCCGTTGCATCCCGACCAGTGGGAGTATTTCTATCAACGGGGCGGCGACCTGCAACCGGTGACCGCCTGGGTGGTGGTCCATTTCGACGCCGCAGGCCTGGTGACCCAGGTCGAGACCTCGGGACCCTTGCCCGAAGGTCAGGGCATCAAGCCGGGGTATGAGGCGCAGTAACAAGCGGTGGGGCTTTTTGCCCTTAATCCAAAAACGTGTAGGAGCGCAGCCCTCGGCGTGATGAATGATTCAAGCCATCGCGCCGAGGGCGGCGCCCCTACCATTCCTCCCCGCCATCGCGCAACCAGCGCATCACCAGCGCATCCTCTTTGCTGCCGTCCGGGTTGTCGTAATAACCCTTGCGCTGGCCCACCACCGTGAAGCCGAACTCGGTATACAGGGCCATCGCCGCCTGGTTGCCGACCCGCACCTCTAAAAACCCCTCCCCCACATCGTGGGCCAGCCACCAAACAATCAGCCCCTCCAGGAGCGTCCGCCCCACCCCTTGTCGGCGATTCTCGGGGACAACACCGAGGTTCATCAGCTCGCCGATCCCCGCCACATGTCGCTCCAAGAAGTAGCCGACGATCTGCTGCTCCAGTTTGGCCAGGCGGATATGACCGCCGAAAGCCAAGTGCTGGCGGATGGCAATTTCGCTCCACGGGGTGGGGAAGATCACCCTTTCAAGGGCGGCGAGGGTTGGGATGTCGTCGACCGTGACCGGCTGAATCTCAACCGGCGATGGGTTTGGGAGGGATCGCATCGGGGGGCCGGACGTAGGTCGGTTGCAGTTGTACGGGAGACAAAGGGCCAACGGTGCGCCCCTGGGCATGTAGGGTCAGCAGATGACGGGCTTGGGGATGCCTGGTTTCGGGCGGAGCCAAACGAACGCCTGCGGGCAGATCGCTTGGGGTGCCGGGTAGATCCAAGGCATCACCGATCAGCACGAGTGACCCCTCGGCGGCCCAGGCGGGAAGGATTTCATTCCACCAGAGCGTTGCCGGTTCGTGGGTTAAATCAACCTCAACTCCACCCCTTATCCTGCTGCAATAAAACTCTTTTTTGCGGGCGTCGATCAGAGGAACCACCCCCTCCCCTGCTTCAACCTGCGCCCCTGCAGCCAAGGTCAGGGTGGTGGTCGCCGCGAAGAGGGGGATCCCGCTCCAACCCAGGCTCAGGCCGTGGGCGGTGGCCAGGGCGATCCGCACCCCGGTGAACGATCCGGGGCCGGTGGCGCAGACGATGGCGGCCAGCGACTCACCCTGCACCTCCGCCGCCTCAAGCAGGGCGGCGATGGCGGGCATCAACTGCGCGGCATGCTCCCGCGAGGGGGGTAGAGGGCGCTCCAAAATCGAGCCGTCGGGCCGCCGCAAAGCCAAGCTGCCCATCGAAGTAGTCGCCTCGATGGCCAGCACCGCCCCGCTCAAGGCAGCCCCCGCTGCACCGAAACCCCCTCGGGAATCTTGATTTCGAAGCACCCCTTGGGGAATTCGGGGTTGAGATCGACGCGCTCGAACCGAACCGTCGTCTCGACCTGAAAGGGATCGACAATGGTCACCTCGGCAACCCGCCCCTCCTTGAGCACCACCGTCAGGGCGACCACCTGAGGATCGGGCTTTTTGGGTACCAGGGTAACCCGGCTCTCCCCTGCGTCGCGCAAATCGAAACGCTCCCTAAGCGGCACGTCGCCCGAAAGCAGCGCTGCCACGGTGGAGCCGACCGACTCCTTGGGTTCGATGGTGATCTGTTCGAGCAGCACATCCCACCAGGCGACATCGCTGCCGTCGCCGATCAACTCCATCGGCTCGGGGGTTTCGTAGACCCAGCGGAATTTCCAGGGGCGGGACCACCAGACCTTGCCCTTGCTCATCTCGGGGCTGCCCCGGCCGGGTCGCTGCACCATCTGCTCGAATCCGGCCCCCAGGGTTTTCATCCCGTCGAGGGCCGCCTGGACCTTGGCGATGGGGTCGTTGGCGGCGGCGGGGTGGGTCAGGGTCAGGGCCAACAAGAGGGCAACCAGCAGGGGGCGAAGATTCAAGATTCAGGCTCCAAAGCGGGCTTGCAGTTCGGAAGAAAGGACCAACCCAGGCAACACCTTGGGCAGCATCTCGGGGGCCAGCTTGCGCACCAGCTCCAGGGCAAACGCCATGGCGGTACCCGGTCCGCGGGAGGTGGTCAGGTGACCTTCGACCACCACATCGGCCTCTTGGTAATCGGCCCCGCCAGCCTCGGTTTTTTCGGAGAAGTTGGGGTGGCTGGTCGCCTTGCGACCGTGAAGGAGCCCCGCGTCGGCCAGAATCCAGGGGGCGGCGCAGATGGCGGCAATCTGCCGCCCTTCGCGCTCCATCGTCTGCAACAGGGTTTTGATCCGGGGGTCGCCGTGTAAATGGGCCGCCCCCGGCATACCACCGGGCAGGACAATCATGTCGAAGTGCTGATCGAGCACCGCATCCAAGGGTGCATCGGGGAGCACCACCACCCCACGGGAGGCACGGATGGGATCGGCGCCGTGTAATCCGGCGGCCACCACTTCGATCCCGGCGCGGCGCAACACGTCGATGACGGTGATCGCCTCGATCTCTTCGAACGACTCGGCAAGGGGAACCAGAACCCTTTTCATGGCGGCCTCGGTGGGGTGGGTAGAAACGGGGCTGCGATTGTACCCGGCTTGCTCCTGATGGGCAGGACGAAAGGATGGGGCTCCCGGCATTTCAGAAAATGCCTCCTTCGATGGACCGATTGACATCGATGAAACGTTGAATCGTCCGGAGACCGGGCTCCTACAAGTAACCTCGATCCGCCGTCTCGGGTGTAGGGCCCGGTCTCCGGGCGATGCCGTCGGCTCGATTCTATTCGAAGGTTTCATTGTTGGGCGGGTGTGGCGCCGGTTGCCCCTCCCCCCCTGTCTCACCCAAGATCCCCCATCCACCCCGAGGAGGCCGTCATGATTCGCCGCGCTGCATTCGCCCTGCTCCCCCTGTTGCTCTCCCTCCCGGCCCAAGCGGTCACGGTGGCCGATGTTGACTTTCAGGATCGCATCGAACTGGCCAACACCCCGTTGGTGTTCAACGGCGCCGGGGTGCGCAACAAGTTCTTCCTCGATATTTACGTCGCCGCCCTCTACCTGCCGGCCCCCTCCCACTCACCGCAAACCATCGTGGTTCAAGACGCCCCTATGGCGGTCGAGCTGCACATTTTGTCGACCATGGTCACCCCTCAGCGCATGGAGCGCGGGATCCGCGAAGGTTTCGAGGATGCCACTGGCGGCAACACCACCCCCATCGCCGCCGAAATCGAACGCTTTTTGGCGGTGTTCCGCCAGGGGATCAACCAGGGGGACTGTTTCGACATGGGGTACATCCCCGGCCATGGGGTTGAGATCCGGCGCAACGGCGCTTGGGTCGAGACCATCGCGGGGTTGGCGTTCAAGCGGGCGCTGTTTGGCATCTGGTTGGGGGCGGATCCTGCCCAAGAGAGCCTAAAAGAGGCGATGTTGGGCCGAGAATAGGGGGTGGGGGTCCTGAAAGGGGGTGGGGCTATCCCAAACATGAACAAAAAGTTAGATTGGCGCCTCGTTTTTAAACTTTTTTGATCTGTTCGCAACGGTGGAGCCCATTTCAATGCAGTTTGAATCCAGCTCAACCCTGGGGTGGACCCCACTCCTTGGACAGTTTGGGGGCGAAAATTTGTAAACGGTTAGTGGCGGTGGGTGGTTCCGCCGTGGGTTTGATGGACCTGTTCTGGGGTCTTGCCGCCGAGGGCACTGTGGGGGCGCTCGGTGTTGTAAAACCGGAAGTAGCGGTCGAGCCCCTGGTGCAGCGCCACCCCATCGGCATGGTCGTACAGGTAGATCTCTTCGTACTTCACCGTGCGCCACAAACGTTCGATGAAGACGTTGTCCAGCGCCCGGCCCCGTCCGTCCATGCTGATGAGAATCTGTTGTTCCA
>MNWR01000071.1:0-14691 GCA_001872725.1 Proteobacteria bacterium CG1_02_64_396
GAACAGGTCCATCAAACCCACGGCGGAACCACCCACCGCCACTAACCGTTTACAAATTTTCGCCCCCAAACTGTCCAAGGAGTGGGGTCCACCCCACAGTACCCCAGTATCGCGCCGCGACCCCCCATCGTCGGCATGATCCGAGTAAAGCTTGGTCAACTGGTGTCGAGGGCGAAGACCCTTTCGAACCTTACTCTGGGAGCCCTTACAAGGCCAGAAACGACCACTTGGGCGCGGGCGCTGCACGTGACCTTCCCAGGGCGACGCTGTGCATGTTGGGTGAGGTGCCACGCCGATATTGGGCGTGATGGGGGCGTTTTTGGCGGACGTGGGCCATCGTCCGTTTGCGACTGCGGGACTACCGGACGACCGAACCGGCCACGGCTTCACCCCCCCGGCATAACCCCGCGCAGCAGCAAAACCATCACGACGATCACTCCGGTCATGACGAAGTTGAGCCGAACCCCTGCTTTGATCATCGCCTGCATCGGCAGCCGTTCAGTGCCGAAGGCGATCGCGTTGGGCGGCGTGGCGACCGGGAGCATAAAGGCGCAGGAGGCGGCTAGAGTGGCCACCAGCATCAAGGCGATGGGGTCATCGCCAGTGGTGGCCGCCACCGCAGCCAGAATCGGCAGCATCACCTGGGTGATGGCGGTATTGCTGGTGATCTCGGTCAGAAAGACCATCACCAGCGTCACCCCCAGCAACATCAGCGGTAACGGCACCCCCTGCAAGAATTGCAACTGCCCCCCCAGCCAATGAGACAACCCCGAGTCTTGCATTCCCATCGCCAGAGCAAAGCCGCCACCGAGGAGCAGAACAATCCCCCACGGCAGCTTGCCGAAAGCGGACGAATCAAGAATGGGGGCGCCGTCGGCGCGGCGCAGCAAGAACAGGCTCAGCGCTCCAAACATCGACACTGTGCCGTCGTCGACGCCAGGATAGGGGAGCAGAGCGGTCCAACCGGGGATGGCGAAATCGTCGGTCTTGATGCCGCTACGGGTCATCCAGGCCAGCGCCGTCAAGGTCAGCACAATGGCGACTTTGCGTTCCCCGGTTTTGATCGGCCCCAAAGAGGCCAGCTCGTCACGCAGGGGGCGCCCCGAATCGATGCTCCAGGGCATTGCCCGCACCTTTCGTCCCACCAGCAGCAACACCGCTCCTAACCCAACCAACATCACCGGCACCCCGATCATCATCCACTGCAAAAAGGTGGGGATCAGTTCGGGGCGGTGTGCAGCCAGGGTTTCGAGAAAAACCAGGTTGGGGGCGGTTCCCACCGGCGTCCCCATCCCCCCCAGGTTGGCGGCGTAGGGGATCACCAGCAGCAGCGGGATCGAGAACAGCGCCGTGGTTTGCTCACCCTGTTGCTCTTCCAGGCGACGGATCACCGCGATGGCGATGGTCACCATCAGCATGGTGGTGGCGGTATTGGAGATCCACATCGACAGAAACGCGGTGGCAACGGCAAAACCGGTGGCCAGTTGCAGCGGGCTGTGGTGCCAGCGGGCGAGGATCTTCAAGGCAATGCGCCGATGCAGCCCGGTGCGCTCCATCGCCTGGGCGATCAAGAATCCCCCCAAAAAGAGGAAGATGATGCTGTTGAAGTACTTGGGCGCGACCGCCTTGGTGGCGGCGACTCCGAGCAGGGGGAAGAGGATCAAGGGGAGTAGGGCGGTAACCGCCAGGGGGACACACTCCCCGATCCACCACAGCGCCATCCACAGGGCGATCCCCAGCATCGCGTTGGCCTGGGGTTGATCGGGGATCGGTTGCCATTGAGGGATCAACAACCCGAGAACGGGGGCTGCGATCAGAAACCAGAATTTAGGGTTCATGCGCTCCATCCAGGATTCGGTTCATGGGGTCGAGGTCGAGGTCGGGGTCCTGGTTCAGTTCGTCGAGTCCGTTCAAGCAGCGATGCTGGTCGACAATGACGGCGGGGGCGCGCAGGGTCAGCCAAGTGGTCAGTCCGTGCCACAAACCCATACGGCGGATCAAAACAGGCAGCAGGTAAAAGAGGTTGCGCAGATCGACCACATCGACCGCCACATCGGACCGGGTTTGCAAGCGGGCGTATACACGTCGTATCGCCTCTTTGCCGGATTGACCATCGGGGGGAGGAGCGCCGCCCAGGGAGGGGGCGTCGGCGAGCCCCCCACAACAATCGGAGCAGGCCATCAGCTCGCCGCCATCGACAATCAACAGCACCCGGCGTGGGGCAATGGGGGATGGGGCCAGCGGCATCAGGCGATGGCCGCGAAGCTCCGGGTGAGGGTGTCGACGACGACCAAATCCCCCACCGACACGGTCTGGGGCACCGTCAGGGTTAGACCGGTCTCAAGCACCGCCTGCCGCTGACCCGATGCCGAGACCGAATCGACATCGGTCACCAGTAGGGACACCTGAATGGGGAGGATCACCCGCACCAGCTTCTGACTGCGAAAACAGGCCCCCAACACAACCTTGGGGCGAAGAAAATCGGGTGCCTCGCCGAGTTCCTGGGCGCCGAGCTCAATGCGGTCGAAGGTCCGGCGATCAAGGAAGTGGTACCGTTGCCCCTCGTAATACAAAAACTCCAGCTCCCGATCGATGGTGGCATCTTCGGGGCAAGCAAACGAAAATTGGGGTTGTACAGCCGTCATGGAAGATGACTCGGATTGCAACCGGGTTATGGGTGGATAAGGGGCGACGTTCATGTTGGAACGTTGCGCTCCTGCGGGGGGTTCTCCATCATCACCCGCTTGTCTGGAGCGCCAAGCGGACCTATTGAACGGGTATCCCTCGTAAAATAAGGCTTTTTTGACGTTTGAAGGGTACGGATTGCACCCTGTTATCACAAGGGGCGATCCGACCAAGAGGAGTAAACGATGCGTACAGTGTTGTTAGACGACCGCCAGGCCGAACGACTCAACGGTGGTTTGGCTTGGGCTCGCGCCGGTATGAGCGCCCTGCGGGTACGGGGCGCCGAGGCGGGCGGGTTTCTGCACGGCATTTTGACCCAACACATGAAAGAGCATGAGGCGGGGAAGGCCCGCTTCGCCGCCATGCTCACCCCGCAAGGCAAGGTTCTCTTCGATCTTGAGGTGGTGCCCGAAGAGGACGGCGTGTTGCTGCTGATCGCCTCCGACCGCCTTGAGGCACTCACCGCCAAACTCAACATGTACAAGCTGCGTACCCCGGTTGCAATCGAACCGACCGACCTTACGGTGATGGAGGTGCTGGGGGGGCTGCCCCGCTGGCAAGAGGGCGAGGTGGGCGATCTCATCGTGGAGGGAGCGGTGCGGATCACCGCACTGTGGGGGCGTCGCCACCGGGTGGTGGGCCCCGAGGCCGCGGTCGCCAAATTGATGGACGAGATCGCCGACCAGGGGGGGCAAGAGCTCCCCGCCCTGATTACCGCCTCCCGGATCGTCGACGGCATTGGCACCCCGGGGGTCGATTGGCAACCCGAGCAGGCGTTGGCGCTGGAGCTCAACCTCGATCAACGCAATGCGGTTCACTTCAACAAAGGGTGCTACGTCGGCCAGGAGATGACCGCCCGCACCCACTTTCGGGGCAACCTCAAGCGCCGCTTGATGTTGGTCGAGGGGCGGGGCATCCCCGACAAGGATGGGGTGGTGATGGCTGCGGGCCACGAGGTGGGGACGTTAACCTCCCGAGTGTGCCTGCCCGATGGCCGCGACATCGCCCTGGGGATGCTCAAGCTCGACGCCTTCGAGGAGGGTCAACCGACCCCCGAGGTCGACGGCGTCCCCCTCAAGCGACTGCGCGCCCCCTACGAAATCGCACACACACTCTAACTTTTGTTTCTTTGAACCCTATGAGGCTTCCATGCGCATTCTGGTGACCGGCGGCGCCGGCTACATCGGCTCCAACATTGCCTTCGCCCTGCAAGACAAGTACCCCAACGCCCGCATCGTAGTTTGGGACGATTTTTCGAGCGGCGACTTTAAAACCCTGATCGGTTTTAAAGGGGAGGTGGTCGCGGGGTGCATCACCGATCCCGCCGCCCAAGCCCGCATCCGTTCCATGGACCCCTTCAACGTCATCTACCACGAAGCGGCGATCACCGACACCACCGTGCTCGACCAGAAGAAGATGGTCGAGGTCAACACCAACGCCTTCGCCGACATTCTGAGCATGGCGCTGCACTGGCAGGCCCAGGTGATTTATGCCTCCAGTGCCGGGGTCTACGGCAACTCCCCCGCCCCCAACCGCATCACCGAGGGGCTGATTCCCGCCAACGTCTACGGCTTTTCGAAGTACGCCATGGACCAGATCGCCGCGCGCTACTGGCGCGAACACCCCGCCTTGCAGGTGATCGGGATGCGCTATTTCAACGTCTACGGGCCGGGGGAGTGGCACAAGGGCAAGACCAGCTCGATGATTTTGCAGCTGTGTCGGCAGATGCTCGACGGCAAAAACCCCCGCATCTTCAAGTTCGGCGAGCAGATGCGCGATTTCGTCTACATCGGCGACGTGGTGCAGGCCAATCTCAAGGCGATGAGCGCCGGGCGCAGCGGTGTGGTCAACGTCGGCAGCGGCAAGGCCCGCTCCTTCAACGACATCGTGAGCAACCTCAACCGGGTGTTGGGGCGCAGTCTCGAAATCGAGTACTTCGACAATCCCTACGATTTCTTCCAGAACCACACCGAGGCCGACATCACCGAGACCCGCAATTTGCTCGGCTATGAGCCGGAGTACACGCTCGAAAAGGGGATCGAGACCTATGTGCCGCACATCTTGGAGCGTTTCGGCAAGAGGTAAGGACGGTTGAACGACACAAGGGCGGCCTTCGGGCCGCCTTTTGTTTTTTGCGGGGGGTAGGATTGCGTGCAAGTGCACGGTTGGATCGCTTGGGAAGCGCTGATTTAATAGCGCTTCCGAGCGACCCAGGGATGGATCGCCAAAATAGCGCCGTCGTAGGAGGCGACCTAAGTCGCCGAAGCACTGCCAATTCTGCAAGCGAAGCACAAACGACGCCGCCTCAAGGCGCCTACTTTTGGTTTTTGCGTAGCGTGCTGACTCAAGGC
Source organism: Proteobacteria bacterium CG1_02_64_396 (assembly GCA_001872725.1). Classification (NCBI taxonomy): domain Bacteria; kingdom Pseudomonadati; phylum Pseudomonadota; species Proteobacteria bacterium CG1_02_64_396. Next base: position 5,037 of record MNWR01000071.1, read on the forward strand.
AGGAGCCTTGAATCAGCGTTTCCCTTGGCCATTGCCCCGACTGCCCCTGGACGCCAGTGCAGGACGACGGGTTGTGCGAGGGCGGTTTGCATGGATCGCCAGGGCTGTTCGTCCCCACCCTCGCAGCGACTCTCCCCACAAGTACGGTTTCCCCCATTCTGGAGCATCCATGTCCCTGCCTGAATTTACCTTCGACGACATCGAGTCCTGGCTCGGCCCCCGCGAGGTGGCCAAGGGCAAGGGGTATGTGGCGGTGGTGCGTCTGCTCGAAGCATCCGGCGACCGGATCGAGGCCGAGGTTCGGGGGACTGCTCGCCGTCCTTATCGCGTGACAGTGACGTTTCGCGAGCAGCGCGGCGGCTGGGGTGTGATGGGGTTTTGCACCTGTCCGGTGGGCTACAACTGCAAACATGTGGCGGCGACCTTGCTCGCTTTTGCCGAACGCAGTCGACAGGGGGCGGCCAGCGGCATCGGGCTTGAGGTGTCCGATTGGATCGAATCTTTGCGGTCGGTGGCGCCGGGCGCGACGAGGCCTCCACCCGCCCAGGAACAGCTGCTTTATGTGTTGGCCCCTGGGTTGACCGACGCTGCCCCCTGGGATGTCACGCTGCATAAGGTTCGGCTGCGCCGGGATGGATCGTTTGCCGGCCCCAGTTCGCCCTGGAACAACATCCGCCAAGCCCTGTTGAAACCACCCCGTTTCGTCGACGAGGACGACCTGGCGATTCTGGGGCTGCTTTGGCGGCAGGGGGATGATTGGGCGCGGCAATACGGGGATGGCCAACCGTTGAAGAACCTCCATACCCCCGAGCTGATGCGGCGGATGCTCGATACCGGCAGGTTGTGCGTCGATCCCAGCGGCGACGGCGAGGACTGGGTACCCCTGGATGCGGGGACGCCCCGACCCGGTGAGGTGGTATGGCGGGCAGAGGGCAACGCCCCAGCGGTTCGTCCCGCCATCAGAACCGATCCCCCCTCGTGGAGGGTCGTTTCGGCGGGGGGGCTTTGGTATCTCGATCTTGATCGGGGGCTGGCGGGGGTGGTCGAAACCCCCCATTCCCCCAAGCTGCTCGACCGCTTGTTGCAGGCACCCCCCTTACCCGTTGCCGCCCTACCCGCCGTGGCGCAAACCTTGGCCGTTTTGGACCCCAAGCTCCCGTTGCCCCAGGCCGAAGAGCCGCCTCTCGTCGAGGTCGATCCCCGCCCCGTCCTGTTGTTGACCACCGTGGTCGCCATGGGGCTTTCCCACCAGGGCTATGATCGATACGAGCGAACCTTCGACGTGGCGATCCCGAGTTTTGCCTACGAAACCGTGGTGCTCGGCCCCGAGGCATCGGGGGAATACCACATCACCCTAGAGGGGACATTGGTGCGGGTCGCCCGGCGCCGCGACGAGGAGCGCCTTCGTCTCGAAGAGCTGCAATCGGCGGGGTTGTCCCCCGTGTTGGGAACCCCCTACCTCACCCCCGATCCCCCGCGTCCGGTGTACGCCCTCGACAACCACGCTGCGTGGCCCAGCTTTATGCTCGACGAACTGCCCCGCCTGCGCGCCCTGGGCTGGGAGGTCGGTTTCGCAGAGGATTTTCGGCAGCGGATTGCGCCGGTCGAATCCTGGGAGGGGGAGGTCGTCCAGGGGGAGGAGGGGTGGTTCGATCTCGACATGGGGATTGTGGTCGAGGGGCGCCGTTTTCCCTTGCCCCCGCTACTGTACCAATTGTTCAAGCGCGATCCGCGCTTGCTTGACGCGCAAGGTCTGGCGGGGATCGACGACGAAGAGGTGATGGCGCTGGATCTCCCCGACGGCGGGAGGGTGGCGCTGCCCGCCGGGCGGATCAAACCGGTGATGCGCACCCTAATCGACCTGTTCGATACCCCACCCGGCGATACCCTGCGCCTGTCGCGCTGGGATGCGGCCCGTCTGGCCGAATTGGGCGATCAAGAACGCTGGCAATTCAAAGGGATGGAGGATGTGGCGGCGTTGGCCGAACGGCTGCGGCAAAGTCGGGGTGTGACGGCGGTGGCGCCGCCCGAGGGCTTCATGCTGGAGCTGCGTCCCTATCAGCGCGAGGGGCTGGCGTGGCTGCAATTTTTGCGCGAGCAGGATTTGGCCGGAATCCTGGCTGACGACATGGGGCTGGGCAAAACCGCCCAAACCCTGGCTCACATCCTGACCGAAAAACGGGCAGGCAGGCTCGACCGTCCCGCCTTGGTGGTGCTGCCGACCTCGCTGCTGTTCAACTGGCGGCGCGAGGCTGCGCGCTGCGCCCCCGACTTGCGGGTATTGGGGCTGCGCGGCCCCGACCGGGCCGAGCGCTTTGCCGCCATTGCCGAGCACGACGTGGTGCTGACCACCTACCCCTTGGTTTGGCGCGACATCGAGGCGCTGGCCGCTCACAGCTACCACCTGTTGATTCTCGACGAGGCCCAGACGGTGAAAAACGCGGGCAGCAAGGGGGCGCAGGCGGTGCGGCGGATCAATGCCCGTCATCGCCTGTGCCTGACCGGAACACCGTTGGAAAACCACCTCGGCGAGTTGTGGAGCCAGTTCGATTTTCTGCTCCCCGGTTTTCTGGGCGACGCCAAGCGGTTTGCCAAGCAGTTCCGCAACCCCATCGAAAAACAGGGGGACCGGTTGCGCGGCGACCTACTCGCCCGCCGGGTCGCCCCTTTTATGTTGCGCCGCAGCAAGAGCGAGGTGGCCAGCGACCTGCCCCCTAAGAATGTCATCGTGCGTAGCGTCGAGTTGGAGGGATCTCAGCGCGATCTCTACGAGACGGTGCGCAGCGCCATGGATGCCAAGGTGCGCGAGGCGATTGCCGCCAAGGGGCTGGCCCGCAGCCACATCCTCATCCTCGACGCCCTGCTCAAGCTGCGTCAGGTCTGTTGCGATCCCCGGCTGCTGAAAACGACAACCGCCACACGGGTCAAGGGGGGCGCCAAGCTCGATTTATTGATGGAGATGCTGCCGGAGCTGGTCGAGGAGGGGCGGCGGATTCTGGTGTTTTCCCAGTTTGTCGCCATGCTCGACCTCATCGCCCAGGCGCTCGACAAGGTTGGTCTGCCTTACCTGACCCTGACCGGCCAAACCAAGGATCGCGAGGCGGTTGTCGACCGTTTTCAAGCCGGGGCGGCCCCGGTCTTATTGGTCAGTCTCAAAGCGGGGGGGGTCGGGCTCAATCTGACCGCCGCCGACACGGTGATCCACTTCGACCCCTGGTGGAATCCCGCCGCCGAAAACCAAGCCACCGACCGCGCCCATCGCATCGGCCAGACCCAGGCGGTGTTCGTCTACAAGCTGGTGGCTGCGGGCTCCATCGAAGAGAAGATCCTGGCGTTGCAAGAGCACAAGGCGGCGTTGGCGGCGGGGGTGCTCGGCGACGACGCCACGGCGCTGGGTAAATTCGGCCCCGAAGATTTGCAGGGGCTTTTTGAACCGTTGCCCGAGGGATGAGGATGAAAACATTGCGTGCGGGGGAGGGGATCGAGGCGATCCATACCTTTCACGCCTTCGATCAGGTTTGGACCTCGGGCCAGCTCAGTGAAGCCGATCTCGACCGCCTGGGCGCTCAAGGTTTCGCGGCGGTCATCAACCTCGCCCCGCCGGACCACCCCGACGCCCTGGCGGGGGAGCAGAATAGTTACCCTTTATTGAACATTAAACCCGATGTAATCGGTGCCATCGCTGGCCACTACCACCAACTTTTGCGTGTTGGCGGCGGTGGTGGTCAGGTAGGCAATGCCGGTGAATGTTTTGCCCGCATACAACGTAGAGGTGCCACCAAAAGTCAGCACGGCATCGAAATAATCCCCTGCCGTAGATGGGGTCAGTTGCCCTGCGAGGGTTTTTCCCAACATGGTTGACACAGCGAACTGTCCATTGGCGTCGATGGTGGTGTTGATTTCGTCGCTGTTGACGGGGCAAATCCACGAATTGGTCCAGAAACGGGTGACTGCTGCCAAGGTGGCTGGGGTGGTGGCCACGGGGGTGAGGTTCAAGGTGGTTCCACCTAAGGTGAGCGTGACGGCGGAGGGGGTTTGGGTTCCGGTGACGGACAGCCCCGTCATGGGCACCCCCACGTCAAGGGCGGTTCTGGTGGCAGTGCCGCTTAAGACCCCGGCGTTGTTCAAAAGGGTGCCCGCCGTCAAAGAGCTGGGGCGTTCCTTGAAGCTGTCGTTGCTGGTGATCCAGGCTGCGCCGTTGGCTACGACCAGCAGATCCACGATGTTGCCGTTGTTGGGATTGGTGCCGCGCCAAAGCCCCTGCGCCATTGGGGTTCCGCCGCCCCCGCCCGTTGCCGCCTTCGTTCCGGTGTAACTCCCCGATCCAGTCCCATTGCTCCAGTTGCCGCTGAAAGTGCCGGTGGCGGTGTTCAGTGTTCCGTTCCAGGTGGTGTTTCCGGCGGTGCCGACGAAATCAAAACCGTTGGTATTCAGGGTAGTGCTCATGGTGCCGTTGATGACATCACCGGTATCCACCGATCCGGTGACGTTGCCGCTGGCGTCGATGACGATGGACCAAACACCCCCGGAGGTTCCGGAATAGGTGCCGCTGTAACTCCCGGCAAACATCCCGTTCATCGTGGCTTGCAGATGGTTTTGGGCTGCTGCCACCGTTGTTAACGCAAAGGTGTTACCTGTTGCTGCGTTGATTTGGTTTAGCGCCGCTTGCAGGTCGAGATCGGTGGCGGTGGCCAAGTTCAGGGTGGTGGTGGCTGCGGCGGCCACCGTTGGGTCGATGATCAGGTTGTTCGTATTGCCACTGCTGTTGAGCGACAGCAGCAGCCTCACCACGTTAATCGCCGCTGGGCTGGTGGCGTTGGCCCCGTTTCCGGCCAAATGGATGGGGGTTACCGTGCCACTGGGGGTAACGGTACCCAAGGTCAGGTTGCCCACCGAAAAGGTGACGTCGACCCCTGCCGGGTAGGTAAACGCCCCCCCCGCCCCCGTGGTGCCGGTGATGGTTTGGCCATTCTGCACATAGCTGTAGGTCACCCCCTGCACCGGGGCGTCGACGAAGTAGCCGGTGGCTGTGGTGGTGGCGCTTCCCGAATTGGAGTCGGAGGAATTGGAGCCGCAGGCGGTGAGGAGAGCGGCTAGGATGGTTAGAGCGGCAAATTTGGCGAAACGGCGCATGGGAGGGCCTCGGGAAATAGGTTGTTTGAGGAAATACTGGATATGGACAGCTAACCATCGTTCTTCACTGAATTTTATAAACCCGATAGGTGTCCATGACATATAAGCCGTCCGGCGTTAATGCTAAACCGGCTAGATCCTGGAAATGCATGTCGCTACAAAGTCCGGAAGTTGCAGTGCTAAAAAGATTACCAGCCAGTAGCCGTACCGTCTTTTGGGCAATATCGTAAACGACAATTTCCCCATCATTGTTAGTGAATCTACCATGGTTATTTGAAATGTATATCCTCGAACCATCGGTGGCGAGGCCGTTTATCGCGCTGTAGGATTTAAGCGAACCGATTTTGGGTAGTGGAACGGAGTCAACAAGACCTGTTGCTATTGATATCCTTCGTAGGACGACACCACCTAAAGTGTGCCCTAAAACATAGATATTAACGCCATCGGTTGTTATGGAATAAAGGCCCGAAAATCTTGCTAATGGTCCTTGACCATCGGTGTTCCCAGATGGAGAGGGAGCGCCGTTGGATTCTGCAGGTGGTCGTCCCGCTAGGGTGGTTACATTGTGGGTTGTTAGGTCTATTTTTCGGATGGCATTATTCATAAAATCAGCGACATACAGATTGAGACCGTCCGTGGTAATGGACCAAGGGCTGTTAAAACGGGCCAGGGTTCCAACGCCATCAAGGTAGCCCGGTATTCCACCGGTGTTTCCATAGGCATCTGTTGCGATTGGAAGGGCCCCCGCTAGTGTGGTTACAAGGCCGGTTAAGGGATCCAGTTTTCGTATGGCATGATTGTTGGCGTCGGCGATGTAAAGATAGGTTCCATCGGTAGTGATCCCCGTTGGGCTGCGGAAGTAGGCAGAACTACCTACCCCATCCACAAAACCGGTCGATAGATACCCTCGCCATCCGGCAAGGGTAGTAACCATTCCACTGACCAGATCAATTTTTCGAATCGCGGCATTTCCGTGTTCGGCGATGTACAAACTTGTCCCATCCGTTGTCATCCCCTCTGCCTCGTGAAATTTTGCCTGCAATCCTGGTATGGGTACTCCGACCATCCCGATTTCCCCGCCGTTACCGGCAACTAAGGATACAGAACACGAGAGAGGGGTGATGGAGATTATGGGCGCACCTGGCTGGAAATAACTTCCGCCCATTTGGCCACTCGGCGATGTTATGGGCCACGTCGCGCCAGCCTCTTGTCCAGCGCCATTCTGGTCCCCGCCTGATCCGCCAGTGCACCCCCATAAGGCTGTTAGGGATACAAGCAAACCGACGCATGGAGATAAACCGGATGTTCCCATGATGGTCACCTCAGTGGCGTTTTTATGCCCTGCGCAGAAACAATGTTTGGATCCATGCCCCGTTGGCTGGCCCAACGTGAACATCAGCAACTACCCACAATCCTGAAAATGGGCTGCCCGGCAGGTTGCCTTTTGCGCCAACATAAAGAGCAGGGAAGTCGGCATCGGGGCCAACCTCGTTGGGAGTGATGTGCCTATCGCCGTTAACATCGAAGTTCATTTTTGTGATCATGACTTCCTCCATAAATTGCAATCATTGAATGCGTAATTCAAGCCGGATATATGCTTTGTTTTCTTGGATTTTTTCACGGAACAAAGTTGTCTACCGACTCAAAACTTGGATGCCTATAGCCACTTCTTGAATCCGTGGGCAAAACCGAAAAAAATCGAGCATTGATGCGGCCTACAGGGCATAGGAGCTTCGCCCGGCGGGTGAAGCTGTTTTGGTTGTAGTCGGCGTAAATCCTGGTTTTTCTGAAATCAGCCCATGGATTCAGGATGAAGATTGGGTCCACTCGCTGTGCAGCACTCCAGTGCGGGACAATGAAAGCTCGACGGTTTTATCAATTATATCGGCAAGGTCATCATCACTAGCCTCATTCGAGAGGCGTGTATTGGTTAACCTTGCCGCTTCTTGGAATGCCAAGAGTTGTGCCTCTTCTTGGGGGGATAGTCCGGGTGTTTGCTCGTATTCGAAGGCGGAGTACGTTGCGCTTTGCGCGGGAGACACGGTGAAAAATGGCGTGTAGGCGCCGATGCGAACTCCGATGTAGAGCAGCCAAGCATGTTGGGGCGAACAACCACCGTCGAGGCAGGCATGGCGAAACATGCGGTCTGCCGCCAAACGCCCTTGCCAACCGTTTTGCTGGCACCAGTAATCGTGGACAATGGAGGCACGCCGGTAATCGCCGGTGTAGGGCGAACCAACGATATTCCACAAAATGCGGGGAATACTGGCCCCATCGACAACAAAATCTTTCCGAACGGACCAAGATCGATTCGATGGGTCGATATAGGCGAAATCTGCTTCGAGGCACATGCGTCGATCAGGTTGGTTGGTCTCAGTTAGCCAGCGCAACGTTGGTTCATCGGGTGTAAAAGGGATCCTTGGCATTCTTGGTTCCTTTCAGAATAGAACGCGCATACCGCACCGCACCTTTTATGGATATGCACTGGCTGATCATGTGGGGAGATCAATATGGATCTAAAAATAAGGGCCACATCGCTTTGATCGATGTAGCCCCTGTTTGATCAATTGGTCGGCATCAAAAACACATGGTTCGGAGTTGCAACCACAAGCGTTTGCTCCAAAAGGGCAAGCTCAACGATGGACTCACCAATATTGATGGTATTGAGGTAAGTCCCTTTTCCCGCATCCAGAACCGTGATGGCATCAGCCGTCCCGTGAACACTCGAAACAAAAACCTTGGTGGTGGTTGCAGCCATTTGTTGGGTGGTACCCAGACGCATGGGAATCGAGGCCCCGGAAGATGCCCCCAAAAGGGCGCCCACCACCCCAACGCTGGGTTTTTGGAAGCGCACATTACGTACTGAGTTGGGGGTAATGGCGCCATTGGTTTCGCCGTTCCAGACCTCCCAGATTTGATCACCCTCCAGATCGGTAGCAATCACCCGGCGGTCGGCAGCGGCAAAAATACTGGTGCCGTTTGTGGTAATGGCACCGACGCCGTCGTAGTAGTCAGTGTCAATATCGGCATTGAATTTAATGGTGTTTTCGCCTTCAAGGTCGACACCGAAAAATCCCGGCTGGTAATCGTTGGTATTGGAGCCAATCATCGCGGTCGGGTGGGCGGCCGCCGCGAAAATGAAGGTGTCGTTAATGGTAATCGGGCCTGCCATCAGGGCGCCGTAAACCTCCAGTCCCCCTGGTCCCCTCGAATGGGTAACCATCTCAAGAGAAGCCTCACCAATCAGCGAAAACTTATAGCCGTTGGCGAGGTAGTAATTGCCATTGTGGTACCACGCCCTAAGCCGGGGGGTGCTTGCATATATGGCCTCCGCTGACGCCATACCCAGGGTGATTTCGCCGATGTCGAAGCTCTTCAATGTGGCCCCTGTGTCACGTGAGACAACAGTGAAGGTGTCTCCAACCGTAAATGCCACCGATTTTTGACCCAGCGTCGGGGGGGAAATCAACCCAGTTCCCGCCGAAGTAGTCGACCATTTTGGGGTTCCTTGGGTATCGACAAGGCCAAGCTGCATTTCTTGGCCATTGGGCGGAGCATTCAAGCCGCCAATCAGGAACATCGACGTTGAGTGCTCCTCTTTTTTGCCCACCGAATACGAGGTCCAGGCAATGCCGCTGGCATCGGCTGCCACCAGGCGAACATGGGCTTGGGGCAGTTGGGTTTGCCAAAGAGGTTTACCATCGGCGCCAACCATGGCAATTCCGGCTGATCCAGCCACCAGCAAATTGCTCCCTACCACGATGGTGCTGGTGATTTGGCCAATTCCGGCATCGGTAGCATTAAAAACATGGGTGGTTTTGGGCTCTTCCACCAAAGTGTGGGAAATGCCAGCTGGTCCGCATCCTGTGGTCGCCAGCAACACGGCGACGCAGGCAATGGCGGGGGTTAATAGGTTTTTTGATGATGTTTTCATGGTGTTTTCTGGCCTCATGTGATGGTCAATTACGAATCACGGGATGATTATCGTGTGGCTCCATGGGTCACTGGGGCCTTGGAGTAGGTCGGGGTTGCTCGGACTGGCTTGGAACAGAATTTTCCCCTCCGAAACTACCAAAAAATTAGCCTTCCATGCCCCCCACATGTTGTGAATGACGAACGTCAATGAATCCCCACTATTGGCTTGGATGATCGCTTTCTTGCTTCCTCCAGAATCGACATGCATGACCTGCTCACCGTTGTGCGAAACAGTGACCCCATCATCGACCCCAGATACTGCGATGTTGACCTGTGGCATCATTTCCTCCTTAGGTTTTATGGCGTTCACGCGGGTTTTTTGAATAACCAACCTGGTATTTTGTGAATTTACTGGTTTCATGGATTGACTAACAGATGACAACTCCAGAACCAAATTCACAGAATAACCAAGTAAGAAATCCCCCCCAGTCTCAACAAACTCATCTCCATCCGAAATCCCCAAAACCAATGCCCCACCGCTCCTGGATTCAGGGGCACTGTGATCACCACATCCTTTATAAACATGTTGCAAATACCCCCCCCCCCC
>MNWR01000071.1:14698-17875 GCA_001872725.1 Proteobacteria bacterium CG1_02_64_396
AGGGGATCGTCCCCCTATAAATAGAGGGTGAGGCATTCGTTACATGGGGTTCCGGGGGGGGAACATGGGGATGGTTTGGGGCAATGTGGTGCATAAGATGCTGCTGGCCCTGCTGGTGGGGGTGCTGGTGCAAGCCGCCGTGCTGATCCAGGTGGCCAATCACCCTTGGCTGGGGGTGGAGGTGGAGCGGGATCCGGCGGTGCAGGGGTGGCCGGTGGTGGGGGTGCCTGGGGACAGTCCGGCAGCGGGGCATGTGCAGGTGGGGGAGCAGATCGTGGCCCTGGTGGGTGCGCAAGGCACCCGGTTGACGGTGACCCCGGCCATGCTGGTGACGGAGGAGGCCGATGTTCACACTCGCAGCGCCTGGAACCATTTGGTGGCGGACAAAGAGGCGGTCGACACCCTGCTGCGCGGTCAAACCATTGCCGTGGTATTTGAAGATGGGCGGCAAGAACATTGGGCCACCACCGTGGTGGGGTGGCGCCATATCCCCTTCGAGGTCTGGTTTGGCGCCGCCATGTGTGTGCTGGTGTGGGGGGTCAGTGCCGGAGTGTTGTTGTCGCCCGGCGTCGCCCCCCAGATCCGTACCCTGTTGGTGGCGATAGGGGTGGGGTTTGCGCTGATTGTGGCTGGATACATCCATTCTTCGGTGCCTGCTTACACCCCGTTTGGTTGGATGTTGCTACTGAATTGGCTGGGTACGGGGGTGCTCGGGGGGGGGATGATTGCCCTGGTTTTGGTTTACCCGGGGCGGCTGGTCCCCCTCCATTGGAGCTATGCCCCTATTCCCCTGTTTACCCTGCACTTTTCCCCTTTTATGGCGCAGGGGGTCGATAACATCGCGTGGGTGAACCAGCTCTTCATCCTGGGGTTTTGCCTGGCTCTGGCGGTGGCAGCCACCCTGCAATGGCGCCGTTCCCGGCGCGATCCGCTGCGCCGGGCCATGGTGAAGTGGCTGTTGCTCAGTATGGTTTTGGCCACCGTAACCGCCGTCATCATGGCCTTTGTTCCCAAGTGGACCGGCATGGGGAGCGGGACGGGGGTGACTTACGCCATGCTCCCCATAGCCCTGATGTACGTCGGTTTTGTGCTGGGGATTCACCGCTACCGTTTGTTCGAGGTTGAACGCTGGTGGCTGAACACCTGGTTGTGGGTGGCGGGGGGGGTGTTGGTGGTGGTGGGCGATTTGGCGCTGGCGGCGTGGTTGAACCTGTCGGCCACCACTTCGTTGGCGTTGGCGTTGTTGATTGCCGGATGGTTGTGGTTCCCCCTGCGGCAACATTGGTGGGGGCGGTTGTTGGGGGATCGCCCCGACCAGGCCACGCAGCGGGTGTTGCCCGGTTTGATCGACAGCATTTTTGCCTCCACGGGGGCCCCCCTGGCGGAGCGCTGGGAGGGGGTGTGGCGGCGGGCCTTTGAGCCGGTAGTTTTAGAACCGATGGCCGAGGTGGTCCCCCAGGTGACCCTGGCCAGCGACGGTACCACTCTGCTGGTGCCCGCCCTGGATGGCGCCGGGGGACTTAAGCTGGGGTTGCCCCACGGGGGGCACCGGTTGTACAGCCGCCAGGATGTCGATTTGGCCGGGGTGTTGGTGGGGTTGGGGCGGCAGGCGGCCCAGGTATGGCAAGCACGGGAGGAGGGGGCCAGAGCCGAGCGGGGGCGTATTGTGCGCGACCTGCACGACGATGTGGGAGCGGAGCTGGCCACCCTGCAACACCGGTTGCGCCATACCGAACATGCCGAACGGATCGAACAAACCATCCGCACCTTGCGTGCGGTAACCAGCACCCTGCACACCCAGGCGGCCCCCCTGGCTGAGGTGGCGGGGGGGTGGCGGGCCGAGGTGGTCGAACGGTGTGAAGCGGCTGGGGTGGCGCTGACCTGGCGGCAAGATCAGCGGCTGGAGGGGGTGTTTCTTTCGCCCCACCAGGCGTTGAATCTGTGCCGTATTGTGCGCGAGGCGGTCTCCAACGCTTTGCGCCATGGCCACCCCGCCAATCTGTGGGTGGATTTGGGCATGGATGATGGCAGTCTGTTGTTCCAAGTAACGGACGATGGCTGCGGTTTGGCAGGGGGCAACGGCGCCCAGGGGCGCTGCGGCCATGGGCGGCTCAATATGGAGCAGCGGGCCACCGAATTGGGGGGCGGTGTGGAATGGCAAACCTCCCCCGAGGGGGGGTGCCGGGTGGTGGTCAAGGTGGCTTTGCCGGGGGCAATGCCGGGTTGATTCTTGGAGTTGGGTTGGCTTGATGAATGGAGGAGCGCATGAAGCGGTGTTTGGTGGTGGAAGACCGGGAAGAGAGCCGAATGTGGATCGAGGAGATGCTGCGGGAGGTATTCCCAGGTATTCACATCGTTCAGGCGGGCAGTGTGGCGCAAGGGGTGGCAGCGTTATGTGCCCACCCCCTGGACATGGCGGTGGTCGACCTGGGTTTGCCCGACGGCTCTGGGGTCGATTTGGTGCGCACCATCCGGGATCGTACCCCCCATGTGTTTGTTACCGTCATGACCCTGTTCGACGACGACGACCATTTGTTTCAAGCCTTAAGCGCCGGGGCGATGGGGTATTTGCTCAAAGGGCAACCCTGGGGGCAAACGGCGGCGCAACTGCGGGGCATGCAGGAGGGGGTGCTGCCCATGGCCCCCAGCATCGCCCGGCGCATCATGGCTCAGTTCACCCAGGCACCTGCCGCCCCCCAGCCAACCCCTGCCCCCTTGCCCGGTTTGAGCGAACGGGAGCGGGAGGTGCTGCAAGGGCTGGTTCGGGGCGAAACGGTCAAGGAGATCGCCCGCCGCCTGAATATTTCACCGGCCACCACCTCCAGCCACGTGCAAAACATTTACACCAAGCTGGAGGTGAACAACCGGGGGGCGGCGGTGGCCAAGGCGGTGGGGGCGGGGGTGAAGCCGGGGTGAGGGGGATTCACAAAGGGACTATTGCTTGATTGAAGGGGGAAGCGGTGGGGCGGACGCATACTGGCCTAGGAGTCTGTCGGACTTGAGATCGTCCTACTCGGCAATTGCTCCTGCATTGCTCTACCTCCTGCATCCATGCAGTCGTGCGCCGGCGGGTAATCGGTCCAAATTTCCCCGGTTTTTCGTCACATAGCCACCACTATGATCCTCAAAACCGTGAAAATTTGGCCTCGATTCCCCACTCGGCTCGCTACGGACGCT
>MNWR01000072.1 GCA_001872725.1 Proteobacteria bacterium CG1_02_64_396
ACCAACTGCTCCAACAACTACGGTCCTCGCCAGCATGGCGAGAAGTTGATTCCCACCGTGATTCGCAGTTGTGCCGAAGGAAAACCGATCCCGGTCTATGGAGACGGCAGCAATATTCGGGATTGGCTCTACGTTGAGGACCATTGCCGCGCCATCGATGCTGTGGTGCGCAAAGGGCGCAATGGGGAAACCTACAACGTTGGAGGCCGGTGCGAGCGGGACAACCTGACCATCGTCAAGACCATCTGCAGCGTGATGGACGAAGTCCGCCCGAACGGGGCTCCCCATGAGCGATTGGTTACCTTTGTGACCGACCGTCCCGGTCACGACTGGCGCTATGCCATCGACGACCGCAAGCTGGCAGCCGAGTTGAGCTGGGAGCCGCAGGAGTCGTTCGAAAGCGGGATCCGCAAAACCATCGAGTGGTATCTGCGCTGATGCCGACGAACCAGCAACCTGCTAGCAGCGCTGGTTTTCTTAAAGGAGTTTGACCCATGCCCCGTGCGTTGATTACAGGCATTACAGGACAGGATGGAGCCTACCTCGCCCAACACCTGCTCGATCTAGGGTACGAGGTGGTGGGGATGGTCCGTCGCAGTTCGGTGGCGGGCAACTTGGAGCGTCTCGATTGGCTGGGAATTACCGATCAAGTCCGTCTGGTCGAGGGTGATCTCCAGGACCTCTCGTCGTTGATCAATGTTGTTCGATCCGCCAAACCAGACGAGGTTTACAACCTCGCGGCTCAGTCGTTTGTGGGCGCATCGTTCAGCGAGCCTTTGCATACCGCCGATGTGACCGGGATCGGGGTGGCGCGTATGCTGGAGGCGCTGCGTACAGCCGCGCCCGAGGCCCGTTTTTATCAGGCATCGACCAGCGAGCTGTTCGGCAAGGTCCGTGAGGTTCCCCAGAGCGAAGCGACGCCGTTCCACCCGCGCAGCCCCTACGGTGTGGCCAAGCTCTATGGCCACTGGATCACGATCAACTATCGCGAGTCCTATGGGATGCACGCCTGTGCGGGGATTCTGTTCAATCATGAATCCCCTCTGCGTGGGCTAGAATTTGTCACCCGGAAAATCACCCATGCGGTGGCGCGTATTCGACAAGGGCTTCAAGAGGTTGTGGCGCTCGGCAATTTGGGTGCACAGCGCGATTGGGGGTATGCGGGGGACTACGTCCGCCTGATGCACTTGATGTTGCAGCAGGATGAGCCTCAAGAGTATGTGTTTGCCACAGGACAGACCCATACCATCCGGGATTTTGCCGAGCGTGCGTTTGCCGTGGCCGGGATGGCGATACAGTGGGAAGGGGAGGGCGTCAAGGAGGTGGGCCGCGATCGCAGCAGCGGCAAGGTAGTGGTGAGGGTCAACCCCGACTATTTTCGTCCGGCTGAGGTCGAACTCCTGATCGGTGACCCGACCAGAGCCATTACCGAATTGGGATGGCGGCCCCAAGTGAGTTACGAAGGCTTGATCGAGATGATGGTCAAGGCCGATCTAGATCGCGTTCGCTCCAAGTAGCGGTTCATGGCCAAACAAAAAAGCCCGCGTGGAGCGATCCACGCGGGCTTTTTTGTTTGTTTGGCGCTCCCAAGGGGACTCGAACCCCTGTTTTCGCCGTGAGAGGGCGACGTCCTAGGCCACTAGACGATGGGAGCCTGCTTTTCTCTATCTACCCCTGCATAGGGAGTGGCTGGGGGACTAGGATTCGAACCTAGGTTGACGGAGTCAGAGTCCGCTGTCCTACCACTAGACGATCCCCCACCAGCAGGGGCGGGATTTATAGGGATCGGGGCCTGGGTCGTCAACCCCCCAAGCCCCGATTCTTCTTACATAAAGCGTAAACGGGCAACCGGCTCGCCATTACCGACATGCTGGTCAAAGATCTCTTCGATATCTTCGGGTTGCAAATTGCCGTACCACACCCCGTCGGGGTAGACCACCACGGTGGTACCCTTGTCGCAGGGGCCCAAACAACCGGTCGCGGTCACCAGCGCATCGCTCCACAGGCCACGTTTTTCGATTTCACCTGCGATCCGATCCATGATCGCTGCGGCTCCGCGAGCGCCACAAGAACCACGAGGGTGGCCGGGTGGACGCTGGTTCATGCAAACGAAGAAATGATGCTTGATTTGGCTCATGAAAAACTCCTTCAAGGGGTGAACAAGAGGGTTATGGGAGAACCGGGCAAGTGGCGGGTTTCCAGGATTCAAAACGGCGGATACCTTACCGAAACACTCGGGTAAGTCAATCGACGTACCGTTAATTGACGTCATTCAGAGGCTGCAATGCGCGCACAAATCACCCTTCATCGGGAAAGCATCGAGGACTTGGTCATGGCCCCCTATGCCTGTCGGCATGCGGAGGCGCTTGGTCGAATCTATTTCGAGAAAGACGAGGAGGGTGAGCACCGTCCTCGGTATCTGATCGACGCGCACCGGGTTCAATATTCGCAGGCTTTCGACCGGCTATCGGGAAAAACCCAGGTTGTGACCCGTCCGACCAGCCCCTACGTCAAAACGAGGGCAACCCATTCTTTCGAGGTTTCGGCCCTGGCTGAATCGATTGCCATGGGGATGCGTCTCAATCAGGGGCTTGCTCGTGCCATCGGGATGGCCCATGACTTGGGCCATCCCCCCTTCGGTCACCAGGGGGGTGAGCGGCTGAACGAATTGGCGGCGGCGGTAGGGGGGTTTGAACACAACCTTCAGTCGTACCGCGTGGTGACGCAATTGGAGCGCAAAACGCCTGAGTTTCCAGGTCTTAACCTCAATATCGAAACAATTCGGGGTTTGTTGAAATACATCGACCCCGATCATCCCCTGCCGGGGGTCCCCGAAGTGGTGGCACGGGCCTACACCTTGGAGGCCGATGTGGCCAATCGGGCCGACGAGATCGCTTACCTGTCGTCCGATCTTGAGGATGCCATCCGCCTGGGCTACATCACCCTCGATGAAGCGGTGGAGGCGGTTCCCGATCTGCTTGGTGGCTTGGCGCTTGGGCTTCCTCGTCATACCGATGCCCGGCTTTACAAGATCACCAGTGGGGTCATCAAGCGTTTGGTGGTCGACCTGTGTCAGGCAACCGAAGAGCGTTTGGTACAGCAGGGGATCCTGAGCCTGGTCGATGTGCGGCGACATTTCGCCCCAAGGACACCGTCGGTGGTGCATTTCTCGAATGCGGTACGCGAGCAGGTTCAGCGATTGCGCGCTTTCTTAATGGGGCGGTTTTACAAGGTGGCCAATGAAGAGGTGGAGGGGATCGATGTGATTGATCGGGTCTACAGCCACTTGATGGATTCTGCTTTGGGTGAGGAACCAGGTCGGGTAATCGACATGATTGCGGGGATGACCGACGACGGCATCGTCGCATTCGCACGAGAAAAAGGGATTTGAAGCTACCCAAAACGTCGGTTCGATGATTCATGGAGTCTGTGCGGGTTGACCTTGCGTTGCCATGAAGGCGTCAAGCCTGCCAAGCAATTCCTTGGCAGGGGTGTAGGTGGGCAGTAAATCTAGTGCACGTTGCAGTGCCGAGTGAGCGTCGGCCAAACGCCCCGCTTGTGCATAAATGCTGCCCAGAACATGCCAACCCTGAGGATTGTTTGGGGCGATGCGGACGAAATATTCAATGAGTTTTTGTGCCTCCGGCCAGCGCTGTTCCTGCGCCATCACCAGCCCAACTCCGAACACGGCCCGGAAGTTATAGGGATCCCATTCGTATGCTTGTCGGTACGATTGGGCCGATTGGGGCGAACCATTGGGATGTCCCATCGCAAAGGCCACGTCTCGCTCTGAAAGCAAAAAGCGGCTGGGCCAAATGGCTAACACAAGCACACCCAGGATGGCGGCATAGCCTCCCCAACGGCGTAGCGGAGGGTGCAGCTTTTCAGGTAGGGGAACGGCGCGAGGAGGGGGGGGCGTTTCAGGGGTTGTTTTGCCCCAGAGCCATCCGGCGAACAACATGGCGATGAACAGGCTGGCCGGGTTGTAAAAGACATGATTGAGCATCGCATCCACCAGCGCCCCGACCGCAAAGGACACCCCGGCAACCAGGAGTGGATCACCCCTCAGGAACAGCGCGCGCAACCCTCGCAGGATTAACACCATCCACAACACCATGAAAAGCAGTGCGGCTGGAAGGCCATTTTCGGTCGCAATTTGAAGCAATACGTTGTGGGGATTGGTGGTGTAGGTGGTTGGGGAACTGAGCTGGTCTTCATAACCGGTGTAGCGATGGCTGTAAGCCGGGTAAACAAAAGGGAAGTTGCCGGTGCCATGGCCAAACCAGGGGGCATCGAAGGTCATTCCCAATGCCGAGGCGTACATGCCGGTCCGGTCGTCGTTCAATAGGGGGCGAAGATGGTCCCAAAGGGGTGCCCAAGGGGGCTGCACCTGGGCGGATTGGGATGGCTGAAGTTGCGAATTTTGGTGGGTGTCGGTAGGTGCAATGGCTTTAGGCTGTTGCACCATCGACGTCGTCTCTTGCACTACCTGTTTCAGGCTTTGACCAACCCGGTCGATATCTCGGTAGCGGTACGGTGATTGTTGGTATAACGACCAGGCCACGATGGGGATGGCCAGCAGGGCTATCCAGCGCAAGGCGGTTAGGTGATTGAATGCGATAGGGGCTTTTGGGCGGTGCTGCCACACCCCTGCCCCCCAAACGGCCCCCCCCACCAACAATCCCGAGGCGACCCCCAACAATCCCCCGCGGCTGGCCCCGAGCAGCAAAATCACCGTGCAAGCAACGGCGCCAACCCATCCGGCCAGCGCCAATCCCCAGCCCCGGGTCATGGTTAGAAGTGCCAGCCAGGGGATTAGAAGCACCAGTACGTCGGCGGTGAAATTGACGTGGCCAATCGGGGAAAAAAGGACTGTGAAGTTGTAACCAGGAGCGCCGTACTCAAAGCGGTACATCCACAGGAAACGCCAGCAAAACCAAAAGGCTGCCAGTACCAAGCCCCACAGGGTCAACTGCCGGATCAACGGGTTGGAAGAGCGACCCAGTACCACTCCTGCAAGAGCGATAAAAAATCCAAAGACCCAAAACGACCAGCGGATCACCCCCTCAATGGGGTTGGGCGCTACAAAAATGCCCAATCCCACCAGCAGGAGGAACGTGACCGCGCCCAACGTCATGGGGGAGGGGCGGGATATGAGGGAAGAGGATCTGAGCCAGCGTAGGGTCAATCCCGCTGCGACGATCACCCCGACCACCACGAACAAAGCCCATTTGGGCTCCTCGTTGGGGGCCACCATGGGAAATAGTCGCAGGGTTAGAAGGGCAGGGAGGGCCAGGACGGGCAGTAGGCAAAGCCACGTTCCCCAGTCGGTTTTTTCGGATTGGGGGACGTGGCTTGTAGCGGTTTTGGACGACAAACGAACTCCTGGCGATGGCTAGGGAAACGCAGATTCAAGGCATCCTGCCTTGAATCTGCACGCTTCGCAAAAACCAAAAGCAGGCGCCTTGAGGCGACGTCGTTTTTGCTTGCGCCTGCAACATCAGCAGAGCTTCGGCGACGTAGGTCGCCTCCTACTGACGTTCCTGATTTTGGCGACCCATCCCTGGGTCGCTCGGGAAGTGCTAATCAATCAGCGCTTCCCTAGGAGTCTGTCGGACTTGAGATTGTCCTACTGCGCCGGCGGGTAATCGGTCCAAATTTCCCCGGTTTTTCGTCACATAGCCACCACTATGATCCTCAAAACCGTGAAAATTTGGCCTCGATTCCCCACTCGGCTCGCTACGGACGCTCAAGCCCGACAGACTCCTAGGGAATGCGGAAAATCCCCAAGTGTTGATGCCCAGATCCCTGGCTGATGACTACAGAGGCGGTGCCTACGGGATCGGTATTGATGGTCATGTTGCCGATCATCGAGGTGCCTCGGTCGTCGTGCACGCAGGCCTGGTTGTCTCCTGTCCAGAGGTAGCGGTCGGCATATTTGATCCGGTAGGTGCCTGGATCGACCTGGAGCTGCACCACCCCATCCTGCCAGGCGGGACCGGGGTTGTTCCAACTGGGGTTGTTTTCAGCCACCGGCAAAACGACGCCGGAGGCGGGATGGCGGGCCTCGACCCGGGTCATCCCCTCACCCCAATAGCCACTGCTGTGAAGCACCCGAACCGAGAGCCTTTCGGTGGGCCAGGTCATGGTGGTCAGATCGATCAGCCCCAGATTGGCGGTGACGCCGCCGACCCCAAAGGCGGGGTAGCTCACGGCGCTGGCTGCGTTGTACCACGTGGTGCCATCCCAATAGCGGTAGATCGTTCCCTGGATTGGGGCTGTTGACTGCTGAACCAAGTGTTGCCGGACCCCCACCCCGATGTAGTAACTCGTCTGATTCTCAACCAATCCTCCGAAGGTGATATCGCGCGTGATGCTGGTGTCTTCATTGCCCGAGCCGTTGCTGTTGATCTCGATGGGGGCCAATCCTGGTACGGCGGGAATGAGGGTGACGCGGTCGAGAACCCAACCGGCGGGTACCCGAACCGTACCGCTCAATGGCAAAGAATTGCTGTTGGCGGCCGAGACATCGAAGTCGATGGTCTGCGCCGACGTCACGTTGTATTGCACGGCAGAGGCGCCGCTACGGGTGCTGCCGGTGGTCACCCCGGTGGAGAACAAGAAACCACCGTTGACCACCGCCCCAACCCAGTAAACGCCGGGCGCAACATCGAGGTGGTATTGCCCCGAGGCGTTCCAGGGGGCGAAGGCGAGGGCTCCCTGATAAAGGCCGGTGACATCGGGAATCGGCATGGCGAAGACCACGTCATTGCCCGAGGTTGTGGTGGGAATCCCGGTCACGGTTCCGTTGATGGCGACGGCGGGTGCCATGTGAACAACGAAGGGGGTTCCCCCTGATTGAGTCATGGTCTGGGTGCCGTCGACGGTATCGCCACTCCATGTGGGTAGGTAGGGAGCTGCTGTTAGACGGTCGGACCAAGTCGTCGTGGCCATTTGGCCGCCGCCATTGGCGCTGGCTCCAGCCACAATGGTGAGGAGCGCGGAGGGGGGCGCCGAAAGCTGGGCGACACCGCTGCCGTTGGTGAGAACCACGTCTTGGCCGAGGGGATTGCCAAAATTGCCGTCCAGCGGCCCCATATCTTTGCCGCGTCCGGCATGGCGACCCATGACCGGAACCCCCGACTGGGGCACACCGCCCGCCAGCACCGTCACGTTGAAAGTGGCAGAACTCTGGAGCGTCCAATTGGCCGTGGCCAAGCCCCCTGGGGTAACCGGAATGATCCCCGAGGCTTCGGGGGCCGAAACGGTGCTGTAGGGGTCACTCCAGTACTGGGTGGCCAAGTCGGAGATGTAGTCGTAACTGTTAAAAATGGCGCTCATGGCGTTGCCAGGTGTCGCCGCCAAGCGCCAGTTGCCCGCTGGGACCGTCACCGAGAAGGTGCCATAGGGATCGGTGACCCCCAGGTTGTAGCCCCACCAAGAACGGCTGGGAACCGCGCCGTAGGGATCGGCCACCGGGAGGGCGGTGACGGTCCAGTTGGCCACCGGATTGCCCAAGATATCGGCAAGCATTCCTTGGATGGTGCCGGTTGATGAAGGCGTCACGCTGGCCAGAACCTGCGGGGAGGCCGAAACGGTGGTGGTTACAACCGTGGCTTGATTGGGATCGGTACTCCAGCCGTAGGGATCGGCGGCGCTGTACCAGCCGGTTTGGCCGGTCCCGTTATCGGTCAGTTGCACCACGTAACTGCCGGGCTGCAACTGCACCGTGACTTGAGGGTTGATTGTTCCAGAGGAGAAGCTTTGTGCTTGGGCCAACAACTGCCCGGTGACGGGGTCGATCACCGGCAGGAAATCGGCCTGGACGTAGGCATTGCCCTGAAATTGAGCCAGGACCGTTTGTCCAGCCGGTAAACCACCCGTTTCGCTATGCAGCAAAGCGGAGCCGTTGGGGGGGAGGATCGTCCCGGTGGGACCGGTCGTCTGGGCTTGCCCGGCGTCGAAACCGGCCACGGCAAACAGACGGTCGGGATTGGCGGCTGCGACGGCGCGAACGTTGGGCGCCGGGAGGTTCAGGCTCCAATCGAGGTTGTTTTGCTGGTACAGACCGGTGTTCGAAGGGCTCCAGGTCGCGCCGCCGTCGCGGGTCACCCAAGCGCCCCCTTGAGTCGTGGTGACCACCGCCGAGTAGGGATCCATGGCGGCAATGTCGGTCAACTCGGCGTAGTCAGGCAAGTAGAGTTGGGTCCAAGTTGCCCCACCGTCAACGGTGTGCCAAACATCGTTGTGGCTGTAAGGGACCTTGTTGATCGCCCATCCGTCGTTGGCGCCGTTGAAGTCGACTTTCAAGGTGTTGCCACCCGTTCCCCACCAGGTGACGGCGCCGTTGACCACCGTGGCACTCCAGATACCACCGCTGCGATCAAGACGCCAGATGGCGTTGTCGGTGGTGGCGAAAGCAGTGTAGGGGTCGGCGATAGCCACATCGCCGATGTTCATGGAGAAGGAGACATTTCCGAAGAACATGGAATTCCAAGAGGAGCCCCCATCCTCGGAAATGGTCATGCCGGTATCGAGGTTGCCGTAGGGATCGTTGGCCAGGATCGGCAACATGACGGTGTTGCCGTAGGCCTGAATTCCGGCATTGGTTTGGATGGTGCCGTAGGGGTCGTTGATGACGACGTTGCCAGCAAAGTCTTTCACCACGGCGTTGATCGCTTGGCCGTTGGCCGGATCGCGAGCCATGGCGACAAAAAGCCCCTGCCCCGGCTGGGTTGGCGCCACCCCGAAGACGGCGTTGGTGTAGGGGTCGACGATGCGAGCCCAGGTGGTGCCACCATCGACGGTGGTTTCGATCACCCCCACAGCATCGCCAATGGCCCGGTTGAAACCATCGTAACCCACCGTGGCGGTGTCGGAACCGAAGGCGAAGGCGTAGCCATCGAGACCCGGGCTGAGCGGTTGGCCGTAGGGATCGTGCGCCACGGTGACGACCCCCAGCCATGTGGGGTCACCTTGAACCAAATCGGCCGACCAGGGTTGGGTGACGCGGTGGAGCAGGGTCACGTCGGCAGCAACCGCTTGGCTACCTACCGTTAAGTAGGGGGCTGCAGCTGCGGACGCGGTGGATGTGACGTCGTCGATGCGGTAAGAGGCTGCAAAGGTGGTGTAGGCCCGGTCGGCACCCAGGATGTAACTGCCCTGGGGAGCGGCAACAGCGTAATAGCCGTCGCTATCGCTCATGGTCTTCACAAGGGTGGCGCCGCTGGCCGGATCAACCAGATAGACATTGACGTTGGGAACCGTGCGGCCCAACGCGTCGCGCACCGTCCCCGAAACCGTGGTCCCTGCATCGAGGGTCAGGTTGTGTACCACCGGGATGGTGTAGCCGTCTTGAACAAGCACGTTCAGGGTTTGGCCGCCGCCCGTGGTGGCCAGGGTGGGCAGATAGGCGGGACCGCCGGTGGTGGGATCGGTCGTGACGGTCGATCCCGCAATCGGGGTGGTGACGATTTGGTACTGGCCGGGGGCCAACTCGACGGTATAGCTGCCGTCGCCAATCACCTGTTGCAGGGTCCCCAGGGTTTGCCCGGTGACCGGATCGGTAACCGGCACGAAGCTCACGACTGCGGGGGCTGCGTTGCCGCCAGCGGTGATGGTGCCCGAGATCGGGCCGGTATTGAGGCGCCCGCCGGTGTTGGTTTGCAGCACAACGCCACGGCTACCGCCGTTGGTGTTGTCAGGCTGAAGTCCCACCGCCGCACCGAAGTCGGGCGACGCCATGGCAACCATTACCAGGTTACTTCCGCCACTGTTGGGATCGACTACTTGGGACATCCAAGAGGTGCCGCCGTCCTGGGTGCTCAACACCTCCCCTTGGGCCGAGACGACATAGGCGGTCGTCGCATCGACGGCAAAGACCTCGGTTAGATCGCTTGCAGTAAAGGCCGGACTGGTCAATGGCAGCCAATTCACCCCCCCGTCGGTAGAACGCAGCAGGGTTCCAGCAGGGCCGACCGCCCAGCCGTTGAGGGGGTCGCTGAAGTGAATACCCAGGATGGAGGTTCCGACCGCATGCTGAGTCCAGCTCACCCCGGCATCGGTGGTGCGCCAGATGGCATTGTCGATGGCGACCCAGCCATAGGCATCGCGGAAAAAGGCCTCAGTCATGCTGGGAATGACCCCGGCAAAGGGATAGATCCCTCGGCTGCTCCAGGTTGCCCCGGCATCGTTGCTGACCGAAACCCCGATGTTGTAGCCAAGGAAATCGACCCCCGCCAGCCACAGGGTGTCTTGGCTTGGTGCTACGCCTGGAGTGACGTTGAGCCCGGCCAAAGGGCTGGTCTGGAAGAACATATCCAAGGGTAAGGGGGCAATCGTTTGGCTGTAGGTGTCGATGGCCAGCAAGGAGGGGACGCTGTTGGCATCAAACCCAAGGGTATAAGCCTCGTGGGTCGTACCAAGTCCCACGCCGAAAGCAATTTGCTGACCCGGCAGATCGATGCGGTTCCAAGTGGCGCCCGCATCGTGGGTGACCTGGGCCACCCCTTCGCTCAGGCCGGTGGCGGAGTAGGTGTCGGAGCCGACCACCCACATCGTGTAGGGATCGCCCGCGATCCCCTCGGCATCAAGGAACTGATGGCCGGTCAGACCCAGGTTGTTGCCATAGGCAAAGTTGTCGGTGGTGATCGGGGCCTGGGTCCAGCCATAAGCAGCAGTGATGGGAAGTTCGGCGACGTTCCAGATGAACTGGATGGCGACCGGGGTGTTGACCCCGTCGCTGACATCGACGGTCACCGCATAGGGGCTGCTTCCCGCCGCCGTGAAGTCGATGACCCCGCTGATCATGCCGGTGGCCGAGTCGATGCTCAGCCCCGAGGGGAGGTTGGCGGCCCGGTAGCTCAAGCTCTGACCACCCGAATAGGTGGTGTTGATACTCAGGGCCACCACATCTCCTTCGGTCGAGGTTTGATTGCCAGGATTCGTGAGCGACGGGGGTTGGATGACGACGGTCAGAATTGCCGTCGCGGCGCCGGTGTTGTTTGCGGTATCGACCGCCGAAAAGGTGACGGTGGTGGCGCCGATCGAGAAGGTGGCAGGCGCGTCGTTGGTGATGGTGGTGATGGCGCCATCGACGTTGTCGGAGGCGGTGGCGCCATTAAGGAAGGCTTGCACAGCGGTGTCGTTGGCAGCCACGCCCGATCCGCTGGTAGCAAAAACAGTGGCATCGCCGGGGGGAGTGATAACCGGGCCGGTTAGATCTGCGACCGTGATGGTGGCGCTGGCGTTGCCGGTGTTGTTGGCAGAATCGGTGGCCGAGAAGGTCACTGTCGTCGTTGACCCTAAGGGGAATAGGTTGGGGGCATTGTTGGTGATGGTGGTGATGGCGCCATCGATGTTGTCGGTGGCAGAGGCCCCCGCCAGGAAGGCGACAATGGCAGGGTCGATTTTGGGGGTGCCAGCAGCATCAACCGTTGCCACAGTGACGTTGATCGGAGCGGTGACCACGGGGGCGGTTTGATCGCCAACGGTGACGGTAGCCTGGGCCTGTCCCTGATTGTTGCTGGCGTCGAGCGCCGTGAAGATCACGGTGGTGGTGCCAATAGAGAAAGTTGTTGGTGCATCGTGGGTGATGGTGATGATCGCTCCGTCGACGTTGTCTACCGCTGTTGCCGCTGCCAAGAACGAGGCAATGGCTGCATTGCTGGCTGGGGTTCCCGAGGCGTTGATCGCCGCCACTGAGATACTGCCGGGGGGGGTGACCACCGGCGGGGTGGTATCGCTGACATTCACCGCAATGACGACACTTCCGCTCGCCCCCGCCCCATCGGTGACGGTCACGGTCAGGGTGGTCGTGCCTTTGGACGAGGCAGGGGCGGTGTAAGTGACAACCCCAGAATTATTAACGGTGGCGCTGCCGAACCCGGGCTGGGTGGTGACCGCAAAGGTATGGGTATCGCCAATATCGGGATCGTTGGGAGCCACGGTGGTGGTGCCGGTTTGGCCCGAATTGGCTGAGATGGCCGGGGCAGTAGGCGCCGGAGGGTCGTTCACCGGCGTGACGGTGATGGCAATCGTCGCTGCAGCTGAGGTGCCGTTGGCGTCGGTGGCGGTGATGGTCAGCGTATCGCTGCCGTTGCTGTTGGCCGAAGGGGTGTAGGTCAGCTGGTTCCCGGTGATCGAGGCGGCCCCTTTTGCCGGTTGGCTGGCGATGGCAAAGGTCAACGTCCCCGGCTGGGTCGAAATCGCGTTTAAGGTGGCGGTGACAGCGGTGTTTTCTGCAGTGCTCAGGTTGGCGCCACTGGCGGTCGGCAGGGGGGCCGTGGGGCTGAATCCGACTGCGAACATGGTGTTTTGCAGGTCGGTCAGGGTTTGCTGGTAGAGGGTGGCATCCCCTTCTTGCAACAACAGCCGTTCTGCGGCGCTGGTCAGGTAGGTGGTCAGCGCCGTCCCCCCTGAGGCGGGATCCAATCCCGTGCCGTCCCCGAACAGGGTCAGGGTGTCGGCCAGCGTGCTCATCGTTTGGCCGATGGTCGCGGTGGGCAGCCCTGAGACGGTTGCGGGCAGCACAATCCCCACCACGCCGGGGCTTTGGGTTGAGCCGGTCTTCCACAGCAGCCATTCGGTATTGGCCGCCACCCGGGCGACGGTAACACTGCTGCCCACACTGGCGGCGGGCAGGGTCAAGACCGCTCCCCCTGCGGTGACCACCCCGGTGCTCGGCGAGGTGGCGACGGTACCGCCGGTTGTTTTAACCAGCGAGGGAATGCCGCCAGCCCAGGTGACCTGCATCGGGTTATAGGTCAATAGATCGGCAACGGGGGTCGGAATCCCATGGCCGACCCGATATCCGCTGACCCCCAACGTCGTTAATCCCACCGCTCCTTGCACATTCTGGTCGGCCTGGGTAATTGCATTGGCCTGGGCTGTTCCGGTCAGCCCCCAGCCGCTCCAGGCGTTGGTCAAATCGGTTTGTGTGGGGGAGATGGTGCCGCTTTGGCCATTCAAGGGGTTGGCGAGCACCGTGGCCTGAAAGGTCGATAGGGGGTCAAGACTGGTGTTGCCGGGACCGTCGACGATGGCGGCCCCGACCGGATTGGACGAGGCGTCGGTGCCGTAGATCAGATAGGGGCGCAGCGTGCCATCGGGGAGGGTCAGCCGGAACGAGCCGTCGGTGGCGACGGTGGTCGAGGCGGTTGTCGTGGTTTGACCGTCGGCAAGTCCAACCACCTTTTTGGCACCGGTCAGGTTGACGCTGCCTTTGAGCAGTTTGCCGTACAAATTGACCGCAACGGTTCGGGTTTCGTCGGAGGCCAGGGTAATCGGATTGGATGTGCCCTGATACAGCATGTCGCTGGCGGCATCGTAGCCTCGCACTCGGACGATTCGTCCACTGCCGCCTTCAACATCGATGCTGGCGGTTTGACCTGGGGCGAAGTTGGCGGGACCTGCAAGAACGGCACCCGAGGTGTCGAGAATGGTCACCTGGATGCGGGTGAGATCTTGCGGTGCGGTGGTACTGGAGATCGCTCCGCTGGCGGGGGCGGGGGTGTAGGGGGTGACGACCACAAGGGTGCCATGCTGCCCCTGCCCGCTGTCGCCGCAGCCCGCCAAGGCGAGTGCAACTGCCAAAAACGGCAGCGACCAAGCACGAAAAACCTTGGCACTGTAACGCTTCACGATAGGCAACATGACACGCCTCCTCTATCCTATGTCCCCATTCGACGATGTCGACGCACGATCCACCAAGGGCCGTGATCTCGGTGTCGCGTCGAACCGCCGACGGGCCGCTGAACCAACTCGATTTCTTCCGGGAGATCGAACTCAAGCATCCTACACGGCTTTACCATACCCTCGACCTTCATATCGGACTTGCGTGATTGACGCAAGACCCGCTACCTGGCGAGGTGATCTATGTACACATAGCTAACCTTCTGAAAAAAAGCATGATTCCGGCATCGCGTCGGACTTGAGGAGGCTTTACTTACCATGTTCAACAAATTGTTCGGGCTCTTTTCCCAAGATCTGGCC
This sequence comes from Proteobacteria bacterium CG1_02_64_396, assembly GCA_001872725.1. Lineage (NCBI taxonomy): Bacteria > Pseudomonadati > Pseudomonadota > Proteobacteria bacterium CG1_02_64_396. The sequence continues at coordinate 13,993 of MNWR01000072.1, forward strand.
ATCGACCTGGGTACCGCCAACACCCTGGTTTACGTCAAGGGGCGTGGGATTGTTCTCTCGGAACCCTCGGTGGTGGCGATTCATGAGGGGGGACGGGGCAACCGCAAGGTGCTCGCAGTCGGCATCGAAGCTAAAAAGATGCTGGGCCGTACCCCTGGCAGCATTTCGGCAATCCGCCCCATGCGCGACGGTGTGATTGCCGATTTCCAGGTCACTGAAGAGATGCTCAAGCATTTCATTCGCAAAATTCACAGCCGCCGTCATTTCTTTTCCCCCCGCATCGTCATCTGCGTCCCCTATGGCTCAACCCAGGTGGAGCGTAAAGCCATTCGTGAATCGGCAGTTTCGGCGGGCGCACGCGAGGTTTTCTTGATCGAAGAGCCGATGGCCGCCGCCATCGGGGCCGGCTTGCCGGTCAACGAGCCGACCGGTTCAATGGTGGTCGATATTGGCGGAGGCACCACCGAGGTGGCGGTGATTTCGCTAGGCGGCATCGTCTACTCCCGCTCGGTTCGGGTGGGTGGCGACAAGATGGACGAGGCGATCTCCAACTACATCCGGCGCAAACACAACTTACACATCGGTGAATCGATGTCGGAAGAGATCAAAATCAAGATCGGTTCCGCCGCCCCCCTAGAAGAGGCCCGCACCATGGAGGTCAAGGGGCTCGATCTTTACAACGGCGTCCCCCGCAACCTGACCATCGGCGATGCCGAGGTACTCGAAGCCCTCTCGGAACCGGTCAATGCCATCATCGAAGGGGTCAAGAATGCCCTGGAGCGCACCCCTCCCGAATTGGCGGCCGATCTGGTCGATAAGGGGATCGTTCTGACCGGTGGTGGCGGCATGCTCAGCGGTTTGGATCAGCTGCTGCGCGAAGAGACCGGCCTGCCGGTTCTGGTCGCCGACGATCCCCTGTCGTGCGTGGCCCGCGGCAGCGGTATGGCGTTGGACCACATCGATGTTATGGGCGACGTCCTCTCTCCCGATTGATTCTGGGTCTCCATTGAAGCGTCTTCCTGCTACGCCCCTCGTACTGTCTTAGCCATGCGGGGATCGTCCGCGCTCTCGGAATGGTTCGAACGGCTTCCCGCCCCCGCTGTTTGGGGGCTGATCGCCGCCGTGGCCATGATGTTGGTCGACGGTCCCCATGGCCGTTTGAAAACCCCAATCTGGACCCTCGCCTCCCCCCTCCTTGAAGCGTTGCATACTCCGCTATCGGTGTATCGCCACGTCGAGGAGGAGGTCGGCAGTTGGTTGCTGCAGCGCGAGCGTATCCAGACGTTAGAACAACAAATCTCCCAACTGCGTAGTGATTTGGCCGACGCCGCTGTGGTCCGCTCCGAACGCGACCGTTTGGCCCAACTGCTTGGTATGGAGCGACCCGCTAACTTCAAGGCTCTGGCCGCTTTTCCCATCGGGTTCGATCCCGAGGGGATCGAATGGTTGATGCTGGACCGGGGTTCGGCCGACGGGGTCGAGTCGGGGCAAATTGTTGTGGCGGCTCAGGGGTTGGTGGGGCAGGTGCGGGAGGTCTCTCACTGGACCTGTCGAGTGGAGCTGATTACCGCCTCCACCGCCCGCATCCCCATCGAAAGCCAGGACAACCATGCTCGGGCCATACTGGTGGGGCAGGGTGGGCAGACGTTGCAAATCTCTTTTCTCAAGCGGGGGTTGCCGATGCCTATTGGCGAGCAATGGTTAACCTCAGGGATGGGGGGCCGTTTTCCCGCCGGCATTCCAGTTGCACAAACCCTCAAGGTGCTGACTGAAGAGGGGGCATTTGCCTCGGCTTCGGCCCAACCTTTGGTCCCTTTCTCTGCGCTGCGTTCGGTTTTGTTGTTGGTTCCGCTGCCGACCCCAACGCCGGTACAGGGGGGAGGCAAATGATCTTCCTGTCGCTTCGGCGTTGGATCCCTACCGCCACGGTCCTCGTCGTCTCCCTCCTTCAGACCCTACCGATGGCTTGGGGAGACTGGCACTTGGTCAAACCCGACATGGTGCTGATCTTTCTGGCGGTCGCCTGGCTCTATTTCCCCATTCTGCTGCCGGTCTGGGTGGTTTGGATTTCGGGGTTTTATCTCGATCTGTTCACCCCGATGCCGTTGGGCAGTCATCCGCTGCTATTTTTTGTGGCCTTTCTACTCTTGGGATTGATGCGTTCAATGCTGGTGAACTCCCCTTTGGGCGTACAGGCCATCGCCCTGTTCGGAGTCATCATGGTGATGCTGGGATTGGATGGCGTCATCAACCTGATCTGGGTGGAGCAATGGCCTGGATTGGCCTGGTGGGGGGGGCGGTTGTGGGGGGCGGTCTTGGCCTGTGTGCTTTTGTTCCCCATCGTGCGGGAGCTGGGGCTGCGCTGGTACAACCTCAACCGCCGCTGGCTGAGCTAAAGCGGTGGGGATCGGGCGCGAAGAGTGGCGGCAGCGCGAGACCCTGCGCGGCCGATTGATCCTGTTCTATCTGTTGTTTGTGCTGGTCACGCTGGTTTTGGTTGGGCGCTTAGTGCAGCTGCAGGTGATCGAGGCAGATCGTTACCAGGCAGCCGCTCGGCAAAACCGCATCGACCTTCTACCAATCTACCCCGCACGGGGCCAATTGCTCGACCGCTACAACCGTCTGCTGGCTGAAAACGATCCCGCCTTTGCCATTACCCTAACCCCCGCCGCTTTGCCCAGTTTCAAGGAGCAATTGCAACCGATTCTGGAACGGCTTGGCGCCATGCTGGGTTGGACGCCTGAGGACGTAGCCGATTTCGCCGAGCGTTCCAAGCTGGCCAATCCCTTTCGCCCGTTGCGCCTCAAAGGTGGACTCGATTGGGACGCCGCCTCCAGACTTGCCATCGATTTATACGAGCTGCCTGGGATCGAAATTGTCGCCGATGCCCGGCGCTATTACCCCATGGGGCCAGCGGCAGCTCATTTGCTGGGTTATCTGGGGCGAATTAATGCTCCCGATTGGCGCCGTTTCGAGCCCGAGGGATACGACCTCAACGAGCCGGTCGGCAAGATGGGGATCGAGCGGCTCGACCAGGACTTGCTGCGCGGGGTGAACGGCATGCGCGAGGTCGAGGTCACCGCCGTGGGGCGTGTGGTCAAGGAGGTCTCCCGAACCCCACCCAAGGATGGCCCTGATCTGCATTTGGCCCTCGACCTCGATTTGCAAAGCGATCTGGTCAAGGCGATGGCCAACCGGCGCGGTGCGGCGGTGGCCATCGATATTCCGACCGGGGGGTTGCTTGCCTACGTCTCGACCCCCAGTTTCGATCCCAATCAGATGGTTGAAGGGGTGAGTCTAGTCCAGTGGCGGGCCTGGAACCGCGATGCAAACCTTCCGCTACTCGATCGTGCCGGTCGGGGGCTCTATCCCCCAGGGTCGATTTTCAAGATTGTGGTCGCCTGGGCCGCCCTGGCCGAGGGGCTCATCACCCCCTCAACCCGTGTGCATTGCTCAGGCAGTTACGAGGTGGGTGATCGCACCCTGTTTTGCTGGAAGCATGACGGTCACGGGTCGGTCAGTGTCGAACAGGCCTTGGTGCAATCCTGCGACGTATTCTTTTACGACGTGGGTTTACGCTTAGGGATCGATACCATCGCCCGTTATGCCGAGGCATTGGGGTTGGGGGCATTGGGCGATCTCGACCCTCTGGTCAAAGATCCGGTGATCCCCAACCGTGCCTGGAAGCAGGTGGTGAAAAAGGCACCTTGGTTTCCCGGCGAGACTGCGCTGGCTGCCATCGGGCAGGGTTACGTGTTGGTCAATCCGGTTCACATGGCCCAGATGATGGCGACCGTGGCTCGGGGGGGGGTGGTCAAGCCGATCTTGCTGGAGCGCTCCCCAGCTGGAGATGCCGAGCCGATTGTCGACGACGATGTCGCGCGGGTGATCCGGCGTGCCTTGACCCAGGTGGTCGAAAGCCCCTACGGGACCGCTCGAAAATCGAAGCTTGAGAACGGGGTGCTCATGGCAGGCAAGACCGGCACCGCCCAGGTCGTCTCGATCTTGCGGGACGAGGATGGCAAGCCGATGCGCGATGTCCCCCCGGCCGTTGAGGATCACGCTTGGTTTGCCGCCTTTGCACCGGTCGATCATCCCCAAATTGCCATCTGCGTCTTTGTGGCCCATGCCGGTCACGGTGGTGAGGAGGCGGCGCCGGTGGCCAAACGGGCGTTGGATGCCTACTTCGCCCGTCATCCCCCTCCATCCCCCGACTGACGTTATTCCCAGCACCCTGCGTTTCGCCGGTTCGCGGACGAGGCCCGCTCCTACAGAGGAGGGCTGTTGTGGGAGGCGACCCCGTCGCCGAACCGGATGATTGAAGGACTCCTACAGTGGAGGGTTGTTGTAGAAGGCGACCCCGTCGTTCCGATCATCCTGAGCTTGTCGAAGGACGAACCGATGGGGGCAAGTTGGCGCATGTGCTGCGCCGGTTCGCGGACGAGGCCTGTTCCTACAGAGGAGGGCTGTTGTAGGAGGCGACCCCGTCGCCGAACCGGATGATTGAAGGACCCAATAAAAAAGCCCCGGGGTGAGACCTCCGGGGCTTTTTTATTGGGCGGTCGGCAAGAAACCGACAGGTGTGAAGGATCGATTAGGGGGCAATCACCACCTGGCGGATGGTGCTGGCACCGTCGCTGCCGAAGAGATTGCCGCCGTCGAGGAACAGACCATTGATCCCCATGAATTGGGCGGAGGCTCCCACCCCGTCGAAGGATCCCGAGGTGCCTCCCGCGACGGTGGTGACGTTGCTGGTGGCCAGATTGATGGCCCGAATCGCGTTGTTCCCCCAGTCGCCGACATAAAGGGTGGTGCCATCGGTCTCAAGGTCAGAGGGGCTCAGGAACAGGGCGCTGGAGCCCGCCCCGTCGGTGAAGCCCGAGGTGCCCGCCGTACCGGCAATGGTGGTGACGTTCCCTGATGCGATATCCACCCGGCGAATCACATGGCCGAGCTGGTCGGCCACATAGAGGTTCACCCCGTCGCAGGCAAGGCCGGCGGGCCCATTGAACGAGGCCAGCGCGCCGATGCCGTCGACGCTGCCCGCGGCGGCATAAGGATCGCCCGCCAGGGTGGTAACGACACCGCTGGCAGGGTCGATCTGGCGGATGGTGTTGTTGCCGTAGTCGGCGACGAAGAGGCTGACCCCATCGCTGGCAATACCTGCCGGCGCGCTGAACTGCGCGCCGGAACCGGTGCCGTTAAGACTCCCAGCCGTGCCGTAGGGATCGCCTGCCAGGGTGACGACCTGGGCGGTGACCAAGTCGATCTTGCGGATGGCGTTGTTGAAGTTGTCGGTGACGTAGAGGTAAGCCCCGTCGTTGGCGATGCCGTAGGGGTAGCCGAACAGCGCACCCGTCCCAGTGCCGTCCAGGTAGCCCGCGGTGCCGACCGCGCTGCCCGCGAAGGTCGAAACCATACTCGTGGCGCGATCAATTTTGCGGATGGCGCTGTTGTTCTGATCGACCACATACAGGGCGGCGGCGTTGCCGGTGATGCCACTGGGGCCGTTGAACATCGATTCCAAGGCGACGCCGTCGACGAAGGAGGGCGTACCGGCAACCCCCGCCACGGTGGTGACCGTGCCGTAGGGGGTGGGGCTGAGCGTGACGTCGAACGTCGCCGGTGTGGCCGTACCCCCGGAGGCACTGACCACGCCGGTGGCGGAGTAGGTGTCGAAGAGGGGGGCGAATCCGCTGCCCTGGACCGCCACATCGTAGGTTCCGGTCAGCAGGGTGACGGCGTAAGTGCCGTTGATCGCCGAATAGACGGTCTGATCGAAGCCGAGGATCTGTCCGGTGATCGGATCGACCTGGGCGGTGAAGGTCACCGTGGCCAGCTGCGGTCCGCCGTTGCCGGAGACGGTACCGGCCACGCTGCCGCCGGTGGCGTCCGAGATTTTGCGAATTGCGTTTTGATCGTAGTCGGCGACGTACAGATTGGTCCCGTCGCTGGTCAGGCCACTCGGCGAGACGAAGATGGCGTTGGTTCCAATCCCGTCGATGGAGCCGGTGGTCCGTGTCGACGCACCGGCCAGGGTGGTGACCTGCCAGGTGCTCAGATCGATGCGGCGGATGGCGGAGTGGCCGCTGTCGGAGACGTACAGGCTGCTGCCGTCGGTGACGATGCCGTTGGGGGCGCTGAAGGTGGCGCTGGCGCCGACCCCGTCCGCGAGACCGGAGACGCTGTAGGGGCTGCCCGCCACGGTGACGACCCCGCCGGTGGCGATCTCGACCCGCCGGATCAGCCCACTGCTGTTGTCGGTGACGTAGAGATACACGCCGTCGGTGGTGATGGCGGTCGGCATGTCGAAGGTGGCCAAGCTGCCGATGCCGTCGGCGGTCCCGGCTGTGCCGTAGGGGTCGCCCGCCAGGGTGGTCACGGCTCCGGAGAGAATGTCGACCGTGCGGATGGCATGGTTCCAGGTGTCGGTAACGTAGAGGGTGTTGCCGACCACGGTCACCCCGCTGGCGCTGGTGAACTGGGCGGCGGCGCCGACCCCGTCCACAAATCCCCACGAGTTGGTGGAGCCGGCCAAGGTGGAGACCAGCCCTGTGGCGATGTCGGCCTTGCGAACGACATCCCCTTCGCAGAAGAAGAGCGAAACGCCGTCGGTGGTGATGCCGTTGGGATAGTAAAGGTAGGCGGCGCTGCCGATCCCATCGCGCGATTGGTCGTAAACCGCGGGATCGCCCACGAAGGTGGAGACGTCGCCGCTGGCCAAGTCGATGCGGCGGATGGTGGCGTCCTCGGTGACGAAGAGGCTGGTGCCGTCGGTGGTGATGCCGAAGGGCCACGCGAACAGGGCCGAGGTGCCGGTGCCGTCCACACTCGCGGGGGCAGCATAATGATCGCCCGCCAGGGTCGTAACCTGCATCAGGTTGGCCGAAAGCGGGGTTCCTTGAATGGTGCCGCCCAACAGCCCCGCAATGGTCGGAGCAGCATTGGCGGACACGTTGGCCGTGGGGGTGCTGTTGGTGGCGACATCGATTTGGGTCGGGATGCCACCCGTGGTGGGTACGGTGGAGGCATATCCCGATGCGGCATCGGGGGTTGCCACGATGTTGTAGCTGCCCGAATAGAGGGTGACCGAGTAGTTGCCGTTGGCGTCGGTTGCGACCGATTGGCTGTAACCGAGCACCTGGCCGGTCACCGGGTCGATCACCGCAATGAAGGCGATGGATCCGGCCAAGGGGCTGCCCCCGCCAAGAAGCTGTCCGGAGACGGTTCCGGTACCGACCTCCTCGATCTTGCGGATGGTGTTGTCGCCGGAATCGGTGACAAACACCGCCGTCGAGGTGCAAACCAGGGCGCTGGGATAGGAGAAGCTAGCAATTGTTCCGATCCCGTCGGCGGGGGTGCCGAAGGCAACCGCGTTGCCCGCAAGGGTGGTGACGGTCGCCGTGGCGATGTCGATCCGGCGGATCAGGGCATCCATCTCGCCGTTTGTATCGGTGGCATAAAGGTAGGTGCCGTCGCTGGCCAGTTGCCGCAGTCCAACGAACGCAGCCCCTATGCCGACGCCGTCGTAGGGGCTCACCCCGCCCTGACCGGAGCCGCTTCCGGCCAACGTGGAAACCGTCGCGGTCAGCAGGTCGATTTGGCGAATCCGATTGTTGTCGGCGACGAAGAGGTTGCTGCCCACCACGACCAGTCCCTTAGGGCCGTAGAAAAGGGCGCTGGCGGTAGAGCCGTCGCTGAAACCCCAGACGCCCGTGGTGCCCGCCAGGGTCGAGACGACCCCGGTGGCGATGTCGACTTGACGGACGGTGTAGTGACCGTCGGTGAGGTAGAGGTTGACGCCGTCGGTGGTCAAACCGTTGATGTAACCAAAGGTGGCGGTATTGCCTGGACCGTCGTTGCTGCCTGCGGTACCAACGATGCCCGCCAAGGTGGAGACCGTGCCGGTGGCGATGTCGATCTTGCGGATCGTGCGGTTCCAGTAGTCGCTTACGAAAAGGCTAGTTCCGTCGGTCGTGATGGCATAAGGGCCGTTGAAGGTGGCGTTGTGGCCGACCCCGTCCTGGTTGCCTGCGACGTCGGATTGTCCGGCCAGGGTGGTGACGGTACCGGTGGCGATGTCGATCTGCCGGATTGTGTGGCTGCCGAGATCGGCGACGAAAAGGCTGGTGCCGTCGCTGGTGATGCCTTCGCTGTTGCCGAATTGGGCATTCAGCCCCACCCCGTTGTTGCTGCCCGACAGACCCGAGGTGCCCGCCCAGGTGGTGACCTTGCCGGGGCTAAGGTTGAGCGGGGCCGCCTGAATATTGCCCGCCTGCAAGCCGGTCGCCTTGGCATTCAGGGCGATGTCGACTGTCGAGGGGGTTGCCGTGGAATTGGCGGCCACAACCTCGACCACACTACCGCCGCTCATCCCGACCCCCGAAGAGGACGAGGAGTAGGGATCGCTCGGGGTCGCGGTGACCAGGTACCGTCCCTCGACCAATCCGACGGTGATGCTGCCGCTAGAGGCGGCGACCGATTTTTTCAACCCACTGACGGCAAGGGAGTAGGGATCGGCAATGGGGGTGAAGTCGATGCGGGCATCAACAGGCACCCCGGCGCCGGTAACGTTGACCGCTACGGTGCCGCCGAAGGTGTAGGCGGTTCCCAGGTCAATGACGTTGCTGCCGTCGGCGATGGTGATCGTCGCGGCCGAGTTGCCGCTCAGGTCGGTCTGGGTGTTGCTGTGGCCATCCACGGCGAAGGTGACGTTGTACTGGCCGGGGGTCAGTACGGTGTAGAAGCTGCCGGTTTCACTGACCACTGTCTGGGCTAGCCCCAACGTTTGTCCCGTGACCGGGTCGATGATGGGAGCGAAGAGTGTCGTGGTTGCCAAGGGGCCGCCAAGGTTCTGGATCGTGACATATCCCAAGGTCGTGTCGGTCGAGGCGATGCGGGTGATCGAGCGCAGGGTGTGATCGATCACGTCGGCGACGTACAACCGGTTGTTGAGGATCGTCAGACCGGCGGGGGAGGAGAACAGGGCCGATGCGGCCACCCCGTCGGCATGACCGGCGCTGAGCACTTGGCCGGCGATGGTGGTGACCTCGGTGGTGGTCAAATCAATTTTACGAATGGCGCTGTTGACTTGATCTGAGACATAGAGCGCAGCTCCATCGCAGACCAGCCCGGTTGGGAAATTGAAATTAGCCGCCGTTCCGGTCCCGTCGGAGGTGCCGGGGGTGCCGTAGGGATCGCCCGCTAGAGTGGTGGTGAGTCCGGTGGCAATGGCGATCTTGCGAATAGCGTTGTTGGCGGAATCGGCCACATAAACGCTGGTTCCGTCGGTGGCCACACCCATCGGAGTGCTGAATCGAGCTGCGGCGCCGTAGCTGTCGACGAAGCCGATCGATCCGTAGGGATCTCCCGCCAGGGTAGTGGTCAGGCCGTTGGCGATGACGATTTTGCGAATAGCGTTGTTGCCGGAGTCGGCGACGTAGACGTTGATGCCGTCGGTGGCAACCCCGGCCGGAGCATTGAAGAGGGCCGGGGCGGCAAGTCCACCGTCGACGAACCCGGGTGCGGAGTAGGGATCGCCCGCCAGAGTGGAGACCAGACCTGAGGTGGGGGTGCCCGAAGCGACATGGATCTTGCGAATGGCGTTGTTGCCCTGGTCGGCCACGAACAGGTTGCTGTCGGTGGCGGCTAGGCCGCTCGGGAAGTTGAAGCGGGCCGAGGAGGAATAGCCATCGGCATAACCGGGGGCGCCGTAGGGATCGCCCGCCAGGGTGGTGACCACGCCGGTGATCGGGTTGACCTGACGGATGAAATTCCCCCCCTGCTCGGCCACGTAGAGGCTGAGCCCGTCGCTGGCGATTCCCGCCGGGGCGCTGAACAAGGCATTGATGCCGACATCATCGAGATGTCCGGCCACACCCGCTTGACCGGCCAGGGTCGAGACGGTGGCGACATCGGTAATAGAGACCGTGGCGGTGGCGGTGTCGCTGTTCCCGGCGGCGTCGATGGCCGAGAAGGTCACCACGGTATCGCCGATGGGGAAGGTGGTCGGGGCGTCGTTGGCAATCGAACCGACCGGGATGGCGCCGTCGATCAGATCGGTGGCGCTGACCCCAATCAAGAAGCTACTCAGGGTGCCGCTCCCCGCCGTCACAACCCCGGCGTTGTTGGTGGCCGGCAGGGTGATGTCGGCGGGGGGGGTAATGACAGGCGCGGTTTGGTCGGTGACGGTGACTGTGGCGGTGATGGAGCCGGTGTTTCCAGCGGCATCGGTGGCCGAGAAGTTCACGACGGTATCGCCGAGCGGGAAGTCAGTAGGGGCATCGTTGCTGACCGAGATCGAACCGTCGACGAGGTCGTTGGCGCTGGCCCCGGCCAGGAAACCGGTCAGAAGAGAATCACTACCTGAATAGCCCGCAGCGATATTGGCCGCCAGGAGGATGTCGGTGGGAGGCGTCACGATCGGAGGGCTTTGATCGAGCACCGTAACGATGGCGCCCAGGCTGATGCTGTTGCCCGCCGCGTCGGTAGCGGTAAAGGCCACGGCGCGGCTGTTGCCTAACGCAAAGGTGAGCGGAGCGTTATTGGTAACCGTGATCGTGCCGTCGACCAGATCGCTGGCGCTGGCGCCAGCCAAGTAGGTGGCCACGGCGGCGTTGTTGCTCGCGATTCCCGCAGCATCGGTAGCGTCAAAGGTGATGTCGTTCGGAACCGTGAGCGATGGCGCGGTGGTGTCGGTGACGGTGACCAGCTGGGTGGCACTACCGACGTTTCCGGCAGTGTCGGTGACGCTCCACGTGACTGTGGTGGTGCCAACAACAAACGGCCCGGTGTTATCGGCAACAGCGGTCAGGGTGCCGTCAACCAAGTCGCTGGCGGTTGCAGTTCCGAGGGTTGCGGTGGTGGAAACGCCGGTCGCCTCGACGGTGACGGCAGCAGGCGCAGTCACGGCAGGGGCGGTGGAATCGGTGACGGTGACGAGCTGAGTCGCCGAGCCGGTGTTGCCCGCGGCGTCCATCACCGACCAGGTGACGGTGGTGGTGCCAACCGCAAAGGGGCCGGTGTTGTCGGCGACGGGGACCAAGGCGCCGTCGACCAAGTCGGAGGCGGTGGCCGAACCGAGGGTTGCGGTGGTGGAAGCACCAGTCGCCTCGACGGTCACAGCGGCAGGCGCGGTGACGCTCGGCGCGGTGGTGTCGGTGACGGTGACGAGCTGAGTCGCCGAGCCGGTGTTGCCCGCGGCGTCCATCACCGACCAAGTGACGGTGGTGGTGCCAACCGAGTAAGGCCCGGTGTTGTCGGCAACAGCGGTCAGGGTGCCGTCAACCAAGTCGCTGGCGGTGGCCGAGCCGAGGGTCGCAGCGGTGGAAACGCCGGTCGCTTCGACGGTGACGGCAGCCGGGGCAGTCACGGCAGGGGCGGTGGTGTCGGTGACGGTGACGAGCTGAGTCGCCGAGCCGGCGTTGCCCGCAGCGTCCATCACCGACCAGGTGACGGTGGTGGTGCCGACCGAGTAAGGCCCGGTGTTGTCGGCGACAGCGGTCAGGGTGCCGTCGACCAGGTCGCTGGCGGTGGCCGAACCGAGGGTTGCGGTGGTGGAAACGCCGGTCGCCTCGACGGTCACAGCAGCAGGTGCAGTCACGGCAGGGGCGGTGGAATCGGTGACGGTGACGAGCTGAGTGGCCGAGCCGGTGTTGCCCGCGGCGTCCATCACCGACCAGGTGACGGTGGTGGTGCCAACCGCGAAGGGGCCGGTGTTGTCGGCCACGGGGAGCAAAGTGCCGTCGACCAGGTCGTTGGCGGTCGCGGTGCCGAGGGTTGCAGTGGTGGAAACGCCGGTCGCTTCGACGGTGACGGCGGCCGGAGCAGTGACGACAGGGGCGGTGGAATCGGTGACGGTGACGAGCTGAGTCGC